>NZ_AULI01000011.1 GCF_000425205.1 Pontibacillus halophilus JSM 076056 = DSM 19796
ATTGAAGATTCTTCTGCATCATCAATACAAACATACAAAAGACTTTCAAGTTGGTTAAGGGGCAGGAGTTTGCCTCCTACCCCAACAATTGACTTAGAACCTTTTTTCTATATCATAATTTCGTTAAACCCATGCACAACCTCAAGCTTACTCTTGTCTCTTATAATGAGTATCCAGCCGTCTTGGGTTAGATTCTCTCCTCGCCCCCCGTTCACTGAATAGGCTGTGATGGAGCATCTGTAGCCCGATTTCGATATTCGCTTCACTTTCCCGAATCGAACGTGGTGATAACTCGTCAAAGTCTTGAAGAAGGTCGCATGCATGTACATAAGAACTTCTTCCTCCATTTGAACTCGATTCTGCTCTAGATGGTCAACGTACACGACAATCCATAAGGCTAGAAACAATGTACCTATGATTACAACTGTTCCCACGTCATCCCCCCTTTATAGAGAAACTATTCCGATCCTCCATAAAGGTTGCCGATTTTGCACGGAATGTCATTAAGAATGAGGAACGGAAACCATTCGTCCTGAAATGGGGACACGACGTTCTTCACGTTGAGAAAGAGCAGCAGCTTCATTCACCACAGTAAGCCAATACGCATCTTCAGCCGTAATGGTTGAAGGGCGACGATTTAAGATGGCATCTACCCATTGCTCCATCGGAGTTGGAAGGGCTTGTTGGTCTGTTCCCGTTACCCATTCGTCGTGGCCAAAGGAACGGCTCTTCATCCGAACACAGTCTTGCTCAATCAACACCGTACCTTCCATTCCATACAGTTCTAGCTGAAATGGACTTCCATAAGATACGAAGCTTGTCTCTAGCGTTGCAAGTAGACCAGATTCGTATTCGACAATCGCAGTCGCATGGTCATCTACTCCACGTCCCGTGCGGTCATGTAATCGGCCGAACACACCACTTGGTACACCACCAAAACGATTCGCCAAGTAAATCGGATGTGCTCCTAAATCAATAAAGGCTCCCCCACCACACAATTCTTGGTCGTAGAAAGATTCCGGAAGCCAGCCTGATGGATGCTGGTCAGTGGAAACTGAACCATCATGAGCTACCCGACAGCGAAGCATGGTTAGCTCTCCAAGTAATCCGTCATCAACAGCCTTTTGTGCAGCAACGTAATAGTCAGCTGTGAGGCGCGGTAACGATATCATAAATTCAACCTCGTTATCTTTCACCTCATCCAAGAGCTGCGCTGCCTCTTCAGCCGTAAATGCCAACACCTTCTCAGTGAAAATATGCTTTCCATTTGCTGCAGCAGCTGAAATGAGTGATGGATGTGCATTCGTTGGAGAAGACACAATCACAGCTTCGATGTTGGCATCTTGCAGCACTTGATCAAGGTCTGCAACAAACGGTACGCCTAACTCTTTCGCCCATTCCTTTCCTCGTTGTTCATCTTCATCCCAAATCAGTTCAACGGATAAGTCCGGGTGTTTCAAGGCCTCTTCTGCGTATTCTTGTGCATGCACGTGCCAACCACTTAGTAGCGCTACTCGTATCATCATGAACACCTCATTTATAGAATATGTGGATTATGAATTCAGTTCGAACGAACCATCCCTCTTCATACATTCTCCATCCGCAAACGTTTGTCCTGTTGACCGATAGCATTAAATCACGGCTTATCTATTGATAGGCCTGCGACATAGCGTTCTTATATAAATGGATAAACTGGTGTGCTGCTTCAACCAGCTCCAACCATTGCAACTTACACCTCCCCATCCATAAATCCATTCGTATAGAGATAAAGGGTGGCCAACTTGGCGTTGACCACCCTTTCCTATTATTGATTGCGACGAATAAGTCTCATACTATTTAGAATGACAAGAAGAGCGGCACCCGTATCTGCGATAACAGCCATCCATAGCGTAAGTAGCCCTGGGAATATTAAGAGCAATGCCAATAATTTGGTAAGTAAGCTGAACCACACATTCTGCTTAATAATAGCTAGGGCTTTCTGACTTAGTGATACCGTCTTCGGCAGCATGTCTAAATGGTCTGCCATGAGTACAATATCAGCTGTGTTCATCGCAGTATCAGAACCAGCTCCCCCCATAGCAACACCAATATCCGCTGTTGCAAGTGCCGGAGCATCGTTAATGCCATCTCCAATCATGGCAACTCGCTTCCCACTCTTTTGGAGGTCTTGGATGGCGGTCACTTTATCTTCAGGAAGTAAGGACGCGTAATACGTATCAATACCTGCCTGACTTGCAATCAACCGTGCTGTTCCTTCGTGGTCACCTGTCAACATCACAATTTCTTTATCACCAAGCAACTTCATTTCTTCAATTGACTGAACTGTGGTGTCTCGAATGGTGTCTGCTACGGAGAATAAACCTAATAGTGATGTTTCTGTCCCAACAAGTACAAGAGTGTCTCCTTTAGAGGAACGTTCTTCAATCACAGAAGACAAGGTGTCAAAGGTTACACCCAATTCTTTAAACCACTTCGGATTTCCTGCGAAGTAACGAGTCCCGCCAATCGTAGCTTCGACTCCTTTACCAGGTACAGCTTTAAACGCTTCCCCATCAAGCGTATCAAGACCCCGTTCATCCACGTAAGTGGTTATAGCGTTGGCGATGGGATGAGTCGAGTACGATTCGATTGTTTTAGCAATCCGTAGAAGTTCCTCTTCGTCTTGAGAGGACTCTACGTGTGTGACGACAGGCTTTCCTTCTGTTAACGTGCCTGTCTTGTCAAAGGCGAAGGCATCGATCGCCCCCATTTGTTCAAGGAACGTGCCACCCTTAATCAGAACACCCCGTTTCGCAGCGTTGCCAATGGCAGACACAATCGCTACTGGTGTAGAGATGACAAGGGCACACGGACAAGCGACAACGAGCAACGTCAATCCGCTATAGAACCACTCACTGAAGCTTCCTAGTCCGAATAATGGTGGGAGGACCATCACGGCTAATGCAAGCAAGAAGACGACTGGGGTGTAAATGCGTGCAAATCGATCAACGAACGCTTCTGTCGGCGCTTTTTGTTCTTGTGCTTCTTCTACAAGATGAATAATCTTCTGAAGGGTCGTATCTTCTACGAGTTTCGTTACCTTTACATCTAACGAGCCTTCCTCGTTCATCGTACCAGCATAGACGGCGTCTCCTACCGTTTTATCAACGGGCATTGACTCACCTGTGATAGGCGCTTCGTTAATACTTGAATACCCAACCGCTATGTTGCCATCGAGCGGAATCTTTTCTCCTGGCTTGATGACCATGACGTCTCCCACTTGTACGCGCTCGACAGGTACCGTAACGAGTTTTCCCTCTTGCTTTAGGACCGCTTCTTGAGGTGCAAGGTCCATCAATCCCCGGATGGAGTCTCTCGTTTTCTCCATGGACCGATTCTGCAACGCGTTCCCGAGTGCAAATAGCCAGACGACCATTGCCCCTTCGAACCATTCTCCAATAAGCGCTGCGCCAATGGCGGCTGACGACATGAGGACATTCATATCTAATGAGCGACTCTTGACCGCATAGTAAGCACTTCGAACAGGCTTCCATCCTCCAATGACGATGGAGGCGGCATAAAGGAGGGTCACAAGAAGGGATGGAAGAGACAGAAGTGAGGCGATAAATCCAGATGCAAGCAGCGCTCCTGATCCAATCATCATCCAGTCACGTCGTTGCTTCTGAGAGGACTCTTCCTTTCCTCCTTCAAGCTCCGCTTCAAACCCTGACTGTTGAACTTGTTTCTTGATTTCCTTTACATTCGAATCATGCGCGATTTTCATTTTCCCTGTTGAGAAATTGACAGATACATAATGAACATAAGATTGCTGACCTAGGTGCTTCTCAATCGTTTTCGCACACGATCCACAATCCATCCCTTGTATGCGATAGGACTCTGTTCCACGCTCTTCTGTTGAGATTGCTTTAAAGCCTAGTTTCTTCACCTCAGCTTCTATGGATGGAAGATGACTAGGATTTTCACTACCTACGACAAGCTTTCCTGAACCATAGTTCACCTGTACAGATTGAATACCTGGCTTTCCACTTAACGCCTTCTCTATCGTCTTGGCGCAAGAAGGGCAATCCATTCCTTCTATGCGATACTCCTCATATTGAAGGTACGGCAACGATTCAGCGGCGGCCGCTATCTCTTCCTCTGCTGAAGAACAACAGGATGATGATGCTTCTTCTTTCGACGAACAGCAGCTCGTTACAACATCAGCCCCATTCGAGCTACAGCAAGCATCCTTTTCTTTCACAGAATCCGAACTACAACAAGATGCTTTCAAATTCTTTCCCATATGCTATTCCCCTCTCATCACACGTTGGCAAGCTTAAGAGATTGGTCTTCACTATGTTGAATCGCAACAGCTACTAGGTCCTTTATGAATGGATTAGACAATGTATAGAACACAAGCTTTCCTTCTTTCCGGTATTCGGCAAGACCAGCCTTTCGAAGCGAGCGAAGGTGATGGGACGCGCTAGCAGTTGTGCAACCGATAATATTTGCCACGTCACACACGCACAGCTCCTCTTCTAACGTGAGCGCATAGGCAATTCTCATCCGGGTCGCGTCTGACAACGCCTTAAAGATTATCTCCATGCCGACTACAGCATCAACGCGAGGCTTTACTCGCTCCACTAACTCCTCGTCATAGCAAAATATATCGCATGTATCTTGTGTTTTCTTCATCATCTTACCTCCTAAATCCCGTTAATCAAACGAACATTTGAATGTTACATTCATCATATGCCTTTCTCCTAAAAACGTCAATCAAATGAAGGTTTGAATGTATTATAGTTCACAATTCCCATAATAATCGTTAGAATAGGAGAAAGTCTTATAGATTGAGACAGCAGTTGGAAGGGGAATGTTTAATGAGAAAACGCGTACTTACGATTGCTGGTTCCGACAGTAGTGGCGGAGCTGGCATTCAAGCAGACTTAAAAACCTTCCATGAACATGGCGTTTATGGAATTTCATCTTTAACAACCGTGGTAGCGATGGACCCGACAAATGGTTGGGCCCATAATGTGTTCCCAATGGAACTTCATACAGTGAACGAACAGTTAAAAACGGCACTATCCTTAAACTTGGATGCACTAAAAACAGGCATGCTTGGCTCTCCTGACATTATTGCCCGCGCAGCTGGCGTAATTGAGGAAACAGGTATCCCTGCCGTAATAGATCCTGTTATGGTATGTAAAGGTGAAGACGACGTGCTTCATCCAGAGAATTTAGAAAGCCTGAAAGGAACACTCGTTCCAAAGGCTACCATCACAACGCCTAACCTATTCGAAGCAGCGAAACTAGCTGGCTATCGTCTAATTACAAGCGTTGAAGAACTAGAAGATGCTGCCAAGATCATTCATGAGTCTGGCGCCCAGTATGTACTCATTAAGGCTGGCAAGCTTGTAGATGAGACGAAAGCAACCGATCTTCTCTATGATGGTGAACAATTCCATTACCTTCAGACGGACAACTTCGATACGAACAATGTTCACGGAGCAGGTTGCTCGTATTCCGCTGCGATTACAGCAGAACTTGCGAACGGAAAATCCGTTATGGAAGCTGTGAAATCTGCGAAAGCATTTATCGCAAGCGCCGTGAAAGAAGGTTTCCCGTTAAATGATTACGTAGGCCCCGTCTACCAAAAGGGCACACACAAAGAAGAAATTGAAGTAAGCGTGACGACGAAATAAAAACAACCGCTCAGCCATCATAAATGGCTGAGCGGTTTTTACTTTCGCATTATTCATTGATCGATTCATGGAGCACCACCTTCAGATTAGCAGGACACTGAGTGTCTTGATTCAGTTCCTTAATAAAGCGCGCTTTCCTATCACTTCTGTTCTCTTCGATAAAGGTCCAATGATTTATAACCTTGTCCTAAGATCTCAATCATTTGTTTGGCACGCTTATCGCGAGTCGCCTGTTGCTTGGCAGAGAAGATTTGTCTCGCCCAATCACGCTGGTATCCTGGCGTTAGTTGTTGAAAGAAAGATAGTTGCTCGGGCGTGTCTTTTAAGAGTTCTTTCACTTCATCGATTCGGTCCTCATAATCCGCTACACACTGGCTCGGAGAAGAAGTTTTCTTAACTTTCTTCGGTTCCTTCTTCATTCCAACGACCGTGAATACATCATCCATGCTCACCATTCTTGAGAACTTAATATCGCTTCCACTTACGTAGCCGTCATCGTTTATCCCTAGAGCCGGAAACATTTCATCTCGGTGTATGTAGCTATCATAACGCTTGTTTCCCTTCTTTGGATAAGCAAAGAAAACCGTTCCTTTCTGTGCCAGAACTGATTCATCTTCTACTACGTTCTGCAAGTTCACTTTCATTTCTTCTATGTTCATCACAAAGATAAAAATGGCATCGTGTTGAGCCGATAATGTGGTTGGCAGTTGGTCAAAAACGGTATAATCATCCGGCTGATGAAGCACCGTTATCTTCTCATACTTGGATAGATTTAACTTGTCGATAATCGTTCGCATACACATTCCTCCACCGCTCTAAATTGGATAATTCTGTTACAGTGTAACACAGAAGTGATGCGACTAAAGGATTCTTGCACGCGTAACTCTATTCCCCCACTTGAGCTTCACGTTCATTCTTGATCTCGTGGGGCTCTATATGTAGACGCAAAGAAAGAGCCAGCCCGCATTTGGACTGGCTCATCATCTATTAGTAAGCACCTTTAGAATACGTTAATTCGTAGCTATGAGAGTAAATCTCAAATACAATGCCGTAAGGGTCTTCTACATAAACCATGCGGTATGGCTTCTCCCCTGGGTAATACTCACGAATTGGCATGCGCTGCTTTCCGCCATGTGCTTTAATCTTCTCAACTAGCCCCTCAATATCAGGGTCTTGAACGGCGAAATGGAAAAGTCCAGTCTTCCAATAATCGAAGTTGTCTTCTGGCTGTTCATTCTCTGGGAATTCAAAGATTTCAATACCAATACGGTCACCAGTAGATAAGTGAGCGATACGGAATTTCTCCCAGTTGTCTCCGAATACATCGCGGCACATTTGCCCCATCGTCGTATCATCATTTACAACCTCAGAAGGTTCCATGATGACATACCAGCCAAATACTTCTTTATAGAATTTAATTGCTTCCTCTAGGTTCGGTACAGAAAGTCCAATGTGTGAAAATGTACGTGGATAAGTTTCCATCCAGTCGTCCTCCTTGCATTGTTTTGGTTTACAGCCCTATTATAAGAGAACAGCATGTATGGTGTAAGTATGCACTTTTATGTTAGATACTAACCTGCAAGTAAGAAGGAGGACATAGAAATGCCGGAACAACCCGTTGTAGACGAGCAAGGAAAGCTGAAATGCTCCATAGAATTTACATTGAATAAGATCGGCGGCAAATGGAAGACCGTCATTCTTTGGCACTTAGGTGAGGACGGGCCACTTCGCTATAATGCATTGCGCCGCTTGCTGCCTGGCATTGCACATAAAGTGATGACTCAGCAGCTGAAAGAATTGGAGGAAGATGGCTTCATCTTAAGAAAGCAATACGATGAAATCCCTCCAAAAGTAGAGTATGAGCTATCCCACAAAGGTGAAACACTTCGACCTATATTGCTTGAAATGCATAAATGGGGTACGGAAAATCAATAATTTCCGTACCCTTTTACATGGAAATCTCCCTGTTATCCAGTAGTTCTTTTGCACTCTTTTTCCATTCTCTCACCTAACATCACATGTACATAACGAACCATTTCATGACCGAAGCACCATTACCATCCTTATATTCCCAATATTACACTACTTTGAAAAGGCACCATTTTGTTCCTCAGTTACCCTGAAGTGTCTATATAAATTCTATATGATTCGTTAAAGTGGGTATTGAATAGTTCTCTACACCACTAAAGGAGCGATGCTAGATGAAACGAATCTTACTTATTAACGGACACGAAGGATATAACAAGTCAAAGGGGAACCTAAACCAGACGATGTTAGATGAATGGAAAGTTCAACTGGAAGGAAGCTATGAACTGGACACAACCATCGTCGACGATGGGTATGATGTAGAGGAAGAGATTGAAAAGTGGAAACAAGCTGATATTATTCTGATGCAGACTCCTGTGTATTGGTTCAGCATCCCTGGGAAGTTCAAGCAATATATTGACCAGGTATTTATGGACAACATTTTCTTCACAGGTTCAGACCGATATGGCCATGGAGGCTTGTTTACAAACAAAGAATATATGCTCTCATTCACATGGAATGCACCAGAGTCCATCTTCAATAATGAGACAGCTTTCTATGAAGGTCGCTCCTTGGACGAAGCGATGCTTCACTTGCACAAAATGAATCAGTACATTGGAATGAAACCACTTCCGACTTTCTCAATCCACGACGTTGTGAAAGGAACGAACATGGAGCACTACAAAACGAAGCTTAGAAACCACGCTGTAGAAGTGTTTGGTGTATAATCATCAAGGGGCACGATAGATTGGCTATTGTGCCCCTTAACTCATGCATTCCATCGTATTAGAAGGGATGAAGTATAATGGATTTTGAATGGTATCGTTCATTTATTAGCATCTATCGGCATGCTTCAGTATCAGAGGCAGCCAAAGCTCGTATCATGACACAGCCTGCCATGAGTCAACATTTATCGGCTCTTGAAGCAGAAGTTGGAGAACTCTTATTCACAAGAACCTCACGTAAGCTCGTTCCAACAGAGAAAGGCAAGGAGCTTTATACTCAGCTCGCCCCTTTAATTGAGTCACTTGAAGAGAAGACAATTGGCTTTAAAGCCTTCTCCACCCCCGCTTCGCCGGTCATTCGAATTGGGACAGCACTCGAGTTCTTCGAAGAACACCTAATTCAACATTTAGAAGGATTTCAAGCAAGGGTCATTACAACGTTTGGCACTGCTTCTGAACTGTTGAACCTTCTGAAGGAAGATAAGGTCGACATCATTATCACTTCAAAGAAATACCAGACTCCTGGCGTGGAACATAAATTCCTGATGGACGAGCATTTCGTCACGGTTGCCCATAGGAATTTGGACGTTCCTACCTTCTCAACTAAACACGCCCTTGAGTCATGGCTTTCAGATCAATGCTGGTTGAGCTATGGACTTGAACTTCCCATAATACGGAGATTCTGGCGCGAGCATTTCAAGAAGCGTCCAACGCTAAGTCCGACGCATGTCCTTCCAAATTTACATACCATCCTAAACTCAATAAAGAATGGTCACGGGATGAGCCTTCTTCCCACGTTTATCGTAGACAAACATCGGCAGGACTCTTCGCTTCAAGTATTGTTCGAGGAACTTTCCGTATCAAATGAGATTTACCTTGCATACAAATCAAAATTTGAAAGTTCTCCTGAGATGAACGATACAATCAAGAAGCTCGAACGCTTCTGTCTGCCTGCACAGAAAGAATAAAAGGGAAAGGCCTATTTATGTGCCTTTCCCTCTAGCGAAACTTCTTATCCCCCAACGTATACACTCGCACATGTGTCAGCTTGTGGCTCATAATAGCAATGTTTCTTAAACTGGCCTGAGAACGGTTGACCATACCATGTATCTGGACATGGACCATAAGGATTGAAATACCAAAGGGCATATTTAGCAGGATGGTCTCGCCAGAAATTCAGCGTCTTTTTGGCTAGCCTTTTCTCTGCGGACCTTGCTCGGTTATAGAATAAGTTGCCCTTTTGGACGGCTTCAAATGAGTAATTCCCTCCCTGGACCTGGAAGATGACATCTGAAATGGTACGGAGGTCTTTGAAATCGAGACAGTCCGCCTTTGCACGATTCACGATGACATTTCCTACATATAACATCCCCTGTTTCCCTTCCCCTACAGCTTCTGCCCTCATCATCCTCGCCACTAAATTTACATCGTTATTGGTGTATTTTACTCTTGGCATCTTTTCACCCCAACAACATCTTATGATAATTGCTGAGAATCATGTCACTTTGTATAGAAACAGTTCTTGGAGCACATGAAACCCGTAGGGACTGTTTGAGTTCGGTTACTAGATTTCCTCATCATAATAATCAAGCACGGCATCTACATAATAAATGTCTCCGTAACAGGCATCGTATTGCTCTGCTTCTTCTCGAATACAGCTATAGATGCCGGTATCCTTCAGTTCTTCATATTTCTTCGCAGAGAAATCAATGGCTAACTGCTGGGTGTACGCTCCCCCATTTTCTTTCACATAATCGATAAACCCAGCACCGAAATTGTAGGACTGTAAGGCAAGCTTCACATCTCCACCAGCTCGTTCGAGGGTGTATGCGAAATAGGAAACCCCTTGTTTAATGGACGTCTCTGGATCTTCAATGCATCCCACTTCCCCACAATGCGATTCAGATGCCTGCATCGGGTCATCTCCTCTTCCACCAGATTCCTGCATCATGAGTGCAAGGATGACATCCGTGTACGCTTCAATTCCCTCTTCTGCTGCATAACGTCTTACTTCGTCTTCATATCGTTTAACTTGCGGAGATAACTGCGCTTCTTCTGGTTGAACGGACGTTTCAATAGATACATTTACATCTCTCGTATTCTCAATGGTAGTGGCTAGGAATACCACTGCAATAATAAAGAGAGGGAGGACAATCAACCCAAAAAGTAACCCTTTTCCATTCTTTCCATTGCTCATTGGTTCTTCCTCCTATTAATCCCTGATACCGAATCATCTTCTATTCTCTTAGTTTACCACGAGGTGTAGGAAACGATAGAATGATAATCTGTCGAAGAAGCACAAAAAACTGACGCCTCTAAGAGACGTCAGTTGAATGGTTAGTCTTGAAGTTGTTTCACAAATTCGTTCGCTACTGCCATTGTGGATTGAGGGTTCTGACCTGTGATTAGATTGCCATCTACTTCTACGTGTGCGTTCCAATTTGGAGCTGCTACATAGATGGCACCAAGCTCACGTAGCTTTGTTTCAAGAAGGAACGGCATATGTTTGTCTAGTGTCGTATCCGCTTCTTCCGGGTTCGTGAATGCGTTGACCTTTCTGCCTGCTACAAGTGGTTGACCATTTGAAAGCTTCGCTTCAACAAGCCCAGCTGGTCCATGACAGACTGCTGCAACGGGCTTCCCTCTTTCAAAGAGATCTTGAAGGACTTCTTTAAGCTTCTCACTCTTCGGCAAGTCGAACATCGTTCCGTGCCCACCTGGCAAGAAGATAGCATCATAAGTAGATGCATCTATGTTATTGAGCGATACAGTCTGCTCTAGCATTGCTTTACGCTCCAACAGTTCTTGAGGTGTAGATTCATCGACACTTCCTGGGTCGACAGGTGCTAAGCCTCCAGACGGACTTGCCACTGTTACGTTGAAATTGTTGGCTTTGAACTCGTTGTACGCTTCTGCAAATTCAGATAGCCATACCCCAGTTTGAATGCCTTCTGCTAGCTCACTATGATTCGTCACCACCATGAGAACATGTTTAGCCATGGTATGATGCCTCCTTTAAGTTGGTTTCCCTACAAGGAACAGAATACACCGGCACAACCTAGAAATCTAATTATAAAATCACACATTTGGTATAAATATATTTATATATTAGAACAGGAATTAGTGTTGAATCGTTTTCTTGTCCCCTTTAAACAATAGATAAAGGGCTATAAACATGAGCACGATTCCTATGATTCGTTCAGCGTCAAAGAGAACGACCTTATTGCCAAACCAACCCATATGATCAATCACCATACTCGCAAGCAGCTGACCGCTAATTGCGGTCAGGTTCGTTGCTGCTACCCCAATTTTCGGTACCGACAATACGGTTAAGAACATAAACGACACTCCAAGTATAGCGGAGGTTAATTGCCATTTAGGTGCCTCAAAGACGAGAAGTACGTTCCCCTCCCCGAAGAACAACACAATGAGCGTGAGAAACATGGCACCTGTCATAAAGGTTAAGAAAGCTGTCTCAAACGTCCCAGCACGTTTACTTAGTGCTCCATTGATGGAGGATTGTGCACTTAACGCAACCCCACCTAGTAATGTGAATATAATCATGAACGTCCCCATTTCAAACTCCTCCTAAAAGATAAAGAATAATGCAACCGCCATAAGCGCAATCGCCGCTACTCGTTCTTTGCCTACTTTTATTGTTGCACTTCCTAGCCATCCATAATGTTCAATGACCACACTCATAACCATTTGCCCGATAATAACGGACACCATGGAAACACCGACCCCGACGAATGGGACACTGATTACGAGTAGGGTTAAATAAATAATCCCAAGCACACCACCAAGTAAGTTCCATTTCGGAACACGGACCGTTTCCGATAGTTTCCCTTTACCGAAGAACAACGTCGTCAGTCCGAGCAGAATCGTTCCCGTTAGGAAGATGAAATAACTACTCTCTAGTTCGCCAATTGTCTCCCCTAACGTACCTGCAATCGCACCTTCCATACTTAAGGCAATCCCTGCTGCGAAGGCAAGAATGTAGAAAATCAGTTTCATAATAGACCCTCCCCATTTTTGTATATCGGGATATTTCGATATACATGATCAAAAAAAGACCAGAGCTTAAAGCTCTGTTTCGATGAACTTGGATAGTTGTTGCACAGCTTCCTCGTTCCGTCGATAGTAAGTCCACTGTCCATAACGCTCGGATTCTAACAGTCCGGCCTTCTGGAGCATGGATAAATAGTTCGATACCGTGGACTGAGAAAGCTTAGACTTCTCTTGAATATCCCCGACACATACCCCACGCTTCTCATTCACCTCATGTGGAAGATGAGCCTCTTTCTTAGGGAAATTCTCCTCAGGCTCTTTCAGCCACGCTAACATATGCAGCCTCGTTTCATTCGAGAGGGCTTTAAATACAAGAACGGGGTCAAGTTCTCCCATTGATTTCACTCCTAACGGACGCCTCCCCTCCTACGAACACTCTTTATTGTAAGGAGAACGTGACGCATTCACAAATTATGATTCTATAACTCTTCTATAAATATATTTATAACACGTACTCATTGTATCGTTACTTGAAGCAACGGTAGCTTTCTAGAGGTGTCTACTTCTGAATCAATCTGTCCTATCGTAACCGCTCCCATCTTCGTATAGAAAGGGTGGGCATGTGGATCGCTTTGGATGATTAGGGCAGACAAGGCATAGGTTCGGGCCGTTTCTAGTACGTGTTGCCACATCTTCTGACCTATTCCACTTCCAATGTAGTCCGGGTGCACATAGAAATAATCAAGCTCCCCCTTGTCGAGCACCATGCTGTAGAAGGCTATTGGCTTCCCGTTCCGTTCATACAAGTAGGTTGGGTTCTTTCCGACATACTCTTCTGTTAACGTCAACACACTCCGGCACTCCGCCATAAACGCCTCGTCATATCCCCAGTACCCTTTCGATTGAAGCGCCAGTGTTGATAAATCCACAGCCTCCTCTATTCTTGCTGCTCGTATAGAGGATTCAGGCTGACATACTTCTTCAATCCTTTCACTGTAATAGGTTAACGGCCCTCGGTAACGCTTCAACCACTGGTCTTCTACCATACTCTCAAGGGATGTGCGTAACAATAATAAGACCGCATCCTTCGACCGCCCGCTATTATAAAGATTCATTGCATGAAACAGTTGTAAACCTCGGTGATCTGGGAAAGACTCAATGCCTTTCGAGAAGACGTGATGAGCTTCTTCATAGTTTCCTATTGACCGATAGCAGCTCCCTAATCGAACGTACGCCTTCTGTTCATAATGAGGTGGTAGTCCGGATTCTATAGCCCTCTCATAATAAGGAATGGCTTCAAGCTCAAGGCCTTGTGCATCATTTGAAGCACCACAAAAATAGAACGAAAGTGCATCTACATTATCTTCTTGAAGCCTTTCCGCACATCGCTCCATGATTTCTTTATACTGTTGTTGCGCCAGTAAAGCCTCTAGCTGTTCCATACCTCTCCCCCTCATTTGCTTCTTCTCTCAATAGTAGTTGGATTGTAGGAATGTTTCAACAAAAGAATATTCACCCAATTTTTATTTTTATAGTTGATAATGATTATCAATATTGATATAGTGATACCTGTATCAAAACGATAAAGGGAGGGATTTAATCTTTTGCATTGAGAATGATAATCTATCTCATTAAGTGTTGCTTCATTACCTTAGACTATAGTTAGGAAGACGTTCTATGAAGATTGCAGTACAAGTTAGCTTACTTCTCATTCTTTCTGTCCTTTCACTATTCGTAGGAGTCTCAAATGTCGGTTTGTTCGACCTCTTTCAGCTAACAGACCAACAACAGCAAGTATTTTGGGTTAGTCGGATACCGAGATTAGTTAGTATTTTAATAGCTGGCATGAGCATCAGTATTGTTGGATTTATCATGCAACAACTAAGCCGTAATAAATTTGTCTCTCCAACTACGGCAGGGACGATGGACTCCGCACGACTCGGGATTTTAGTTGCTCTTATTTTATTCCCAAGTGCCAGTATGCTCACAAAGATGGGAATCGGCTTCCTCTTTGCTCTTATCGGGACGTTCTTGTTCATGAAAATCCTAGGACGTATTCGATTCAAGGATGCCATCTTCATCCCGTTAGTCGGCCTTATGCTCGGAAATGTAATTGGGTCGATTACGACGTTTATCGCGTACAAATACGACTTAATCCAAAGTATTGGATCTTGGCTCTCTGGTGACTTCTCGATGATTGTAAGAGGGCGATATGAGTTGCTTTACTTAAGTATCCCAGCCTTGTTAATTGCTTACATATACGCAAATCGCTTTACAATTGCAGGCATGGGTGAAGACTTCGCCATGAATTTAGGACTTAATTACAAGGGAGTTGTCAACATTGGGCTCGTCATCGTAGCCTTTGTCTCCTCAACTGTCTTGTTAACGGTTGGTACATTACCATTTCTCGGATTAATCATTCCGAATATTGTTTCAATCTATGCAGGTGATCATTTAAAGAACAGCCTCATCCACACCGCTTTACTTGGGGCCTTATTTGTTCTTCTGTGTGACCTGCTCGGTCGAGTAATCATCTTCCCTTACGAAATCTCGATTGGATTGACGGTAGGGGTCATCGGAAGCGGCATCTTCCTTGTCCTCTTGCTAAGGAGGGCTGCTTATGAGTAATCGAAATAAACTATTACTCTTGGCTTTTATTAGCCTACTCGCAATTGCCTTATTCCTTGTATGGGATGTGGGAACATCTTGGGATTATGTTCTTCCTAAACGAACGGTGAAGGTGATTGCCATCGTTCTGACAGGAAGTTGCATTGCGTTTGCGACGGTCATCTTCCAAACGATTACGAATAACCGAATATTAACCCCAAGCTTGATTGGACTTGATTCGCTTTACATGCTCATCCAAACGGCGATTGTGTTTCTGTTTGGCGGTCGTCAATTGGCACTAATGGAAGAAGAAAGCCACTTCCTCTTATCGGTAGGGCTAATGGTTGCATTCGCGCTTCTTCTATTTCGATTTGTCTTTCGGATTGAGGGAAGAACGATTTACTTTCTCCTTCTGATTGGGATTATATTTGGCACCTTCTTCGAGAGCATTACTTCGTTTATGCAGCTCTTAATTGACCCGAACGAGTTCACGCTTATCCAAGATGCCATGTTCGCAAGCTTTAACCGAGTTAACGAAGAGCTACTCATAATCTCCTTTGTGCTTGTCGGACTGGTTGGGGTCTATTCTATCCGGCTGTTTAAGTATTTGGACGTATTGTCTCTTGGACGGGACCACGCCATTAACCTCGGTGTTCCATACGATTCCGTCGTCAGGCAATGGCTGGTGGTTATTGCCATCCTCGTCTCTGTATCAACGGCACTTGTCGGCCCGATTACATTTCTCGGTTTGCTTGTTGCGAATCTCGCCCATGAGCTTATGAAGACATATCGACATACCCTTCTTATTCTGAGCGCGATTCTCATTAGCATTGTGACCTTATTAGGCGGACAGTTCCTTGTTGAACACGTATTTACATTTACGACGACCGTTAGCGTCCTCGTTAACTTTGTGGGTGGCTCCTACTTTCTATACTTATTGCTGAAGGGGAATCAATCGTGATTAGAGTTAATCAAGTAACGAAATCATATGGCAAGAAACGCGTCGTTGATGACGTCTCCGTTCAAATTCATAAAGGTACGATTACTTCCTTTATTGGAGCGAATGGCGCCGGGAAGAGTACATTGCTCGCTATGGTCAGTCGGCTCATCTCGAAAGACGAAGGCCATGTCTATCTGAATGGGAAAGACGTTGGTTCTGAGAAGCCGAACACGTTAGCGAAGCAAATGTCCATTCTTAAACAATCAAATCATCTCAATATCCGCATTAAGGTGAGAGAGCTTGTTAGCTTCGGCCGATTCCCCTATTCACAAGGGAATCTATCGAAACTAGATTGGGAGCAAGTAGACCAGGCCATTGGATACATGGAGCTTCAAGACATTCAGCATCGCTTCATTGATGAATTAAGTGGCGGACAACTGCAGCGTGCCTACATTGCTATGGTCATCGCGCAAGACACGGAGTACATTCTGCTTGATGAACCGCTTAATAACTTAGACATGAAACACTCTGTTCAAATCATGAAGGCACTAAGACGAATGGTCGATGACTTAGGGAAAACCATTGTCATCGTTATTCATGACATCAATTTCGCCTCCTGCTATTCCGATCATATTGTTGCCTTACGAGACGGAAAGGTTGTGCAAGAAGGTACACCAGAACAAATGATCACAACAGACGTGTTAAGAAGCATTTACGATATGGACATCCCCATTCACATTATAGATGGGCAACGCATTTGTGTGTATTTCAAATAATGAAAAGGAGTGTTATCGATGAAATTGAAGAAAAAGTTACTATTCATGACAATCTTATCTCTATTTGTATTGATTCTTGCAGCTTGTGGAGGTTCCGATGACGCAAGTGCTACTAAGGATGAAGAGAAGAAAGAAGCGACTGAAGAACAGACAGCTTCTGAAGAAACAACAAACGAAGAAATGACGATTACACATGAACTAGGTGAAACAACGATTCAGAAAAACCCAGAAAAAGTTGTCGTGTTTAACTATGGTACTTTAAACATTCTAGACCAAATTGGCGTAGATGTAGCAGGTGTTGCAAAGTCTACTCTACCGGACTATCTATCTAAGTTCGAAGGAGATGACTACGAAAACGTTGGAAGTCTGAAAGAGCCTGACTTTGAGAAAATCCATGAAATGAGCCCAGACCTCATCATCATCTCTGGTCGCCAATCTGATGCTTACGAAGACTTAAGTGAAATTGCCCCTACGCTTTACTTAACAACAGACACAGAGAACTTCATGGATTCTTACAAAGAAGGCATGAACACACTTGGTGAACTATTTACGAAAGGAGACAAAGTAAAAGAAGAAATTGCACGCGTCGAAAAAGCCGTTGCTTCTATTCAAGAAACGACAGAAGGCTCTGACAAGAAAGGGTTAATCATCCTTTCAACTGGTGGCAAAGTAAGTGCATATGGACCAGGCTCCCGCTTTGGTGTCATTCACGATGTGTTCGGTGTTCAACCAGCAGATGAGAACATTGAAGCATCGAACCATGGGATGAACATTTCCTTTGAATACATCCGAGAACAGAATCCAGACACACTCTTTGTCATCGACCGTGACCAAGCAATTGGTGGAGAGACAGTAGCAAGCGAAGTATTAGATAACGAGCTTGTAAATGGAACCACTGCGGCTAAAGAAGGCAACATCGTCTACCTAGACCCAGGCGTATGGTACCTATCTAGCGGCATTTCCCCAGTAGGCAAGATGGCGGAAGAAGTCCAGAACGGATTAGAATAAAACAGAGAAGCCAGCGTAGATGCGCTGGCTTCTTTGTGTGGAAGGTGGGCTGAGTAGCTTGGGTTGAGCCTAGAAGGTTTCGAACTGATTTCTGATGAAGTGGGAACTTACAGTATCGAATGCGAACTCCCTAAAAACATCAGGAATCTCGCATTCTACGATAAGCGATTATACGAACATCATTCGCATTTATTCTACGTGCGCTTCGTTCAATCACTGCTCTGTTAGTTGAAACCAGAATAACCTTTATACATCAAACTAAGATAATCTACGTGCATTCCTATGTATAAGGTCTTAGTGAAATGCGCTTCGTCGCAACTGCTTCCACATAGGCTTCGTTATGGTCAACCGCAATCATCGTTGGCTCATAGGTGTTAATTGCCTCCATAAGCTGGTTGATGACATATAGGTCTAAACTGTTTGTCACTTCATCCCAGATGAATAGCTCATTCTCCCCAAGTAAGGCATTCGCAAGAAACATTTTCCTCTGTTCTCCAGAGCTCCAGTGGTTGCTTGATGATGCTTTGAATTGTGTTCGTTTCATACCAAGCTGGTGGAGAAAATGCCAATATGCCTCTTTCTCTTTCGCTGTCAGTTGAGCTAGTAAGGAAGGATAGTCCTCTTCCCCATTATTCTGACTTAACATGGAGGTGTTACGAGGTACCTTCAATTCTACGTCTCCCATTGTTTCAAGACTTCGGTCACCACGAATATAGGAAAGTAGAGTCGACTTACCAATTCCATTCTTCCCTTCAATAAAACATCGATCTCCAGGATGGATTTCGAACGTAATCGGCTCAAAGAGAGGCATGCCATCTCGTAGAATGGAGAAATCTCGAAAGGATGCGACTCGTTTAATAGGGTGACTTACACGCATCTTAAGGTCTGCTGGCTCCTCTATGTTATTAATCAATCCCCGCTTCTCCTCAATCATATCTTCTGTTCGCTTCTTAATGGCTTTGGCACGCTTCATTTGCTTCGCCGCAAGTCGTCTTTCCGATGCATCCTTAGTACTGTTCTCTCGCTTATTTCCCCATGAATTCACGACAGTAGAGACATCCGATAATCGATTAATTTCGGACTTTAGCTTTTCATTTTTCTCCTTAGAGAGTGCGTCAGCGTTCGCCTTTTCGTATTTCCATGTCTCTACATTTCCAGCAATCAAATCAACCGATTGTTTATTGATAGCCAGGATATGGTCGACGAACATGTTTAAGAATGCCTCATCGTGGCTTACAACGATGTAGCCACTCTTCCGTCTAAGATACGCCCCGACAATTTGCCGACCATCTAGATCGAGATTGTTCGTCGGCTCATCGATTAATGGAAAGGCATGATCATTTAAGAAAAGTTCGATAAGCAACACCTTGACCTGTTCCCCTCCACTCAACGTGTAAAAGTCTCGTTCTAGAATGTCTTCAGGCAATCTCATGTAAGACAACTCCCGCTCAATCTCCCACACCTCAACAGTTTTATTCCGACGTGTTAGCATATCAAGCGTTGTCTCGCCCTCGTTCTGAACTGGATAGTCAGGGAAATATGTAAACTCTAAGTTGAATTGGATGACGCCTTCATAGTGAAGTTTCTTCCTTAATAGATTTAGAAAGGAAGTCTTGCCCCTCCCATTTCGTCCGACTAGACCTAGCTTCCACCCATCATGAATAGATACGCTCACATTTTGAAAAAGAGGCTCGGTCATCGAAGGATGTTGGTACGTCATAGATTGAATAAGAATGTTACCTTTCATAAGCTCCCCCCTTACGTCTAAGATTGCACTCATTGTATCACTAAATCCATATTTTACTAGTTCAAGATGTGAAATTGGATTAAAAAAAGGCAGAGGAGCGTTGTCCTCTGCCTGTTCTATTTATCTAATTTGTCCGTCTCCGGTCATAACGTACTTGATTGTCGTAAGTGCGGGTAACCCCATTGGGCCACGTGCGTGGAGCTTTTGTGTGGAGATTCCGATTTCAGCACCAAATCCGAGTGCCCCACCGTCTGTAAAGCGAGTTGAAGCATTGTGATAAACAGCTGCTGCGTCGACAAGCTTTAAGAACGTTTCGGCTGTATCCTTATTCTCCGTCACAATGGACTCAGAGTGCTTCGTGCCATACGTTTCAATATGGTCAATGGCGTCCATTACATCGTCCACTGTCTTAATCGCAATATGCTTACTTAAATATTCGTTTGCCCATTCTTCCTCTGTCGCAAGGGCGGTGTCTGGCCAGTACTGCTGTAGTGTCGCATCTCCATGAGGAATAATCCCGTTCTCATCTAACGTTTCTTTCAACTGTTGATGATTCTGTTCGAGCCATTCCTTGTGGACAAGTAGCGTTTCCACCGCATTACATACTGCAGGACGGTCCGTTTTGGCATTAACCAGAATGGACAACGATTTATTCAAATCCGCTTCCTTATCAACGTAGATGTGGCAATTTCCTACTCCCGTTTCAAGGACAGGTACCGTTGCTTGTTCGACAACTGCGTTAATCAACGCTCCTCCCCCGCGAGGGATGAGCACATCAATGTGTTCTTTCATTGTAAAGAGCTGCTGAGTTGCTTCACGATCTGTGCTGTCTATAAATTGAATGGTTTCAGCCGGAATCGTTGTAGATTGGAGTGCCTCTCTCATCATTTCAACGAGTACACGATTCGTGTTGATGGCAGAGGAACCCCCTTTCAATACAATGGCATTCCCAGATTTCAAAGCAAGCCCGGTAGCATCGACTGTCACGTTCGGACGCGCCTCATAAATCATACCGATGACGCCTAGCGGAACCGTCATTTCTTTAGCGTTCAACCCGTTTTCAAGCGTCCAATCGGATTTCGTCACATCGGTCGGGTCTTCTAACTCTGCTACTTCACGAAGACCATTTGCGAAGTCACGGACACGCGCTTCAGTCAGCTTAAGGCGGTCCATAAACGCGGCTTCATAGCCTTTCTCTTCACCATTTCTCAAGTCCTCTTCGTTCGCTTCTAGAATAGTAGACAAACGTTCTTCTAGAGTCTTGGCCATCGTGTGAAGGGCATCATCTTTCTCTCTTGTCGTCGCAATGGACAAGTTCTTCGCGGCTTTCTTTGCTTTAATAGCTTGTGCTTCTATATCAATTCTTTCTTCTAGAATAGACATGAAATCCTCCTTCTATTATTAAACTCCTACTGGAATTGAGGTCTCTAAATGACAAACAAGTGCTTCATAATCAACTGCCGCTTTCCCACTGTTCGCTCCAGTATTCGGGACAGCCTGCATACGTTTAAAGTTATCAGATGAGTAGTTGACGATTCCAAGTCCTACTTCTTCGTTATTCGGATCGAGAATGCGGACAACTGCTCCTTTCTCAAATTCGCCTTGGACGCTAAGGATATCGGCTGGGAGGAGATGGTGTTTGGCTTCATGCGCTTCCTTCACAACCATTCTCTCCACAACCACTTCACCTTCTGGTCCTGAGTTGAATGCAATCCACTGCTGCTTCTGATCAAGGTTTGTTGTTTCATTTCGAGCGTGAAAATACGTTCCTGTAGCTACATTGTGAACGGCATCGTAGACAACGTTTGGTTCATTCGCCTTACCTAGGAAGGAATCAATCCCTGAGGCCATAGCCATCTTGAACGCATCTACTTTCGATTTCATCCCGCCAGTACCAACAGCACTGCCTGAACCGCCAGCCACTGCTTCAATATCTGGTGTAATTTCGTGTACATGTTCAATGAGCTTCGCATGTTCGTTCTCAGATGGGTTCGCATCGTACAGTCCATCAATGTCTGATAAGATGAGAAGTTGATCTGCATCGACTAACCCTGCAACTTTGGAAGAGAGGGTATCATTATCTCCAAACTTCAAGAAGTCCATTGTAATCGTGTCGTTCTCATTCACAATTGGAATGATGCCGCGCTCAAGCAAGACGTTAATCGTGTTGCGAGCATTGTTATAGCGATCTTCATCTGAGAAATCACTACGTGTAATGAGAATTTGAGAGCCTACATAGCCGTGAGATAAGAAGAGGTCTGAGTAGGACTCAATTAAGAGCCCTTGACCAATGGAGGCTGCTGCTTGCTTCTCTGGTAAAGAAGTTGGGCGTGTCAGACATCCTAAACGACGGTATCCAGCTGCGACGGCGCCTGAGGATACGAGAAGCACTTCATATCCATCGTCCTTCAGGCGAACGACTTCATCTACGAGCTTCTCAAGCTTTCGACGGCTAATTTCGCCATGCATGCTTGTTAATGAACTGCTTCCAATTTTAATCACGATTCGTTTGCGATTTGTTTGTTGCACGTTGACCATCACTCCTTGATTCTTGATTGTTCCATTGTGTGCTTCAATTTGGATGCGTTTCATTACGTTACGACTGGACGCTCCAGGTCACGGCTCATTTCTCGTGAGCGCTTAGCTGCCCCTTTAACGGCTTCAGCCATGGCCTGGCCACCTCCATGTTCGTCCAAGGCATCTAGACCTGCCGCTGTTGTACCGTTTGGAGAAGTTACCTTTTGTCTTAGTTCTGTTGGAGTGTCGTCTTGGAGAAGCATCATTTTCCCGGCACCCATAATCGTTTGGGCTGCGATGTCTCTTGCAATTTCGCGGTCGAGTCCGCCTTCGACACCAACTTCCTCAAGGTGCTCCATTAAGTTATAGATGTAGGCAGGTCCACTCCCAGCCATTCCTGTAAATACATCCATTTGCGCTTCTTCAATGACATAGGTCTTACCAATGCCTTTCATGAGCGCTTCAGCAAAGTGAAGATTTGTATCAGTGGTAAACGTTCCTGGAGATAAAGCGGTAGACGATTCACGGATCATGCTCGATGTGTTCGGCATGACTCGAATCACCTGTTGTTGTGGTAGTCGTTCTTCCATATAGGATGTTGAAATCCCAGCAAGAACTGACACAAGTAGATGATGAGGTTGTAAATAACTAGAAAGGTCATCCAATACGTAATCAATGTCCTTTGGCTTCATGGCGAGTACAAAGACATCAATTTCGTTGTAAGGTAAAGCTTCCCTATTTATTGCGCGAACGCCATATTTCACTTTCAGTTCTTGTAATCGGTTATGGTTGGTCTTATTGCTTACAATGACTTGGCTTGGTTCTAACGTACCAGATTTCACGATTCCTGATATCATCGCTTCTGCCATCGAACCTGCACCTAGAAATGCAACAGTATGACTCATTGCGTTAATCACTCTCCTGTCTCAATAAACAATTCAGTATTTTCTAAACGTTGATAATCATAACAAACAGAAATTAGAAAACAAGGGCTTTTCAACATGTCATACGGAATTCGCGCAGATAACGACAGAAAGCGGTTACATTTAGAGATAAACGTGTTTCTTCCCTACTCATCAAGCTTAAAACCTACTCACGGATGTATTTGAGGATTTTTCATTTCCTTTTTTATGTAAAGTTGGGGAGGGCAACCGGCCGTTTCCCCACCTACTCCAAAGAAAGCAGGGAATGCCCGCTCCCCCACTAAGAAAACGCATACAGGACAAATGGACCATCTTTCCCCATTTATTCAACATTCAATTGAACCGACATGGAAATAACTGTATGATAACCTTATCCAATACCCGAGCTCGTATAAACTCACAAATAAGGTGTGAGTGTATCTAGTTGGCAACCGTAAATAGCCGAACTACGAGTGAAATGATTCTGTCTAAAGATAGACAGAGTCCTCAATCTGACTTCATTGAGGTAGAATTTCACTCCTACAAGTGACTTCTACCTCTTTTTATTATGTAGAAGGGGCTTTGGAAATCTATTGATTCAAGTAGGAGGTGAATGAAGTGAGTGAAGACTTACCTATTTTACGAGAGGGGCTCTATTTCAACCATGCAGGTGCTGGTCCTATGCTTACCTGTACAGGCAACGAAATCGCGAAAGCATGCATGAAGGAGCAAACTGCCACACGAGCGAATTTACGAAGTCGTTATTATTTCCAAGAGGAGTTAGACGTTTTGAGAGCTGAGGTGGCGAAGCTAATCCATTGTAGTGCTCACGAGATTGCCATCACGACCAACACAACAGAAGGAATCAACATCATCTTGAATGGGATGAATCTACCCCCTGGGTCAGAAATTCTAACGTTACGTGGTGAGCATTTCGGTACGAAAGCTAGCATGACGTCCATTTCGGAACGGAAACAAATACGTATCATTTCATACAGCATCCACGAAGATCACCTCTTTGATGTAGAGGACATCATGACACATATTACGCCCAACACAAAGGTGATTCTAGTCTCACACATTATGTATGAGACAGGTAGAATCATTCCTATACGTGAACTAGTCTCCCTTGCCAAGCGATTAAACATCAAGGTCGTTGTAGATGGAGCGCAAGCTGTCGGCTCTCTTAACGTTGATGTCAAAGCATTAGGTGTAGATGCGTATGTGTTTCCTGCCCATAAATGGCTGTTAGGCCCTGAGGGCATTGGGTTTCTCTACTGCTCTGAAGCATTCGCACCTTCCGTCTCTCCCACCTATGCGAATACATCGACCTATGATTGGAACGACGAAGGGCCATCTCTTGTAAAGGGCGCGAGGAAATTTGAAACAGGAACACGTTATCGACCTCTCATCAAAGGGATGATTCAAGGACTGAAATGGATTCAGGCAAGAGGGATAGCCACAATTCATGATAGAACCTGTATGAATATGTCCCTTATGAAAGAGCTTGTAGGAGAAGCAGGCCTTCCGCTTCTGTCTAACCGCATCCACAACATTGCATCTGTCATCCTTCCTTCCGACCTTTCTTCTAAGTCATTACGTAAAGAATTAGAGACCGAGCAAATCTTTCTCGAGGACGTCCCACGTTACAATGCCATCCGCATATCTGTGAGCTTTCACCATGAGAAACACGAAATGGAAGAACTGGTTCATGCTATTTACAAAAACGTATATCAGGGGGAAACGTATGTCTAATAAAGTTGCTGTTCTATTTACTGGTGGTCGTGATTCTTCTTTAGTTGCTTGTCTTGAGGCATTACAAGGACGAGAGGTTCATTTGTTAACGTGCAACAGCGGCATTGGAATCGGAAGTGAACTCTCTCAAATTCGGGTCGATCAACTTATGGATAAGTTCCCGAACGAAATCAAAGGAAGGACTATACTTCCTACATACGGATTGTTTAGAAGTATTGCGATTGAACATCTGGAAGAGGATTTTAGGCGCTTTGGAATCAACCTCGTATTACTAGGTGACAAATTAGCCATTCATGCAGCAGCAACTGTCTACTGTCTCCAGAACGGGATTACACGAATCGTAGATGGATGTGTAGGCTATCAAGAGGACCTCGCCGAACAGAAAGAAGCATCAATTGAGCTGTTGAAAGACTTTGAACGTCAGTACGGCATAGACTACGAATCTCCAATTTACCATTACGGTTCTCAGGATGACGTCAAGTACGCCTTGCTGACACTTGGTCTCTCATCCAAATCACTTGAAGGTGTATCCATTTTCGGCGATGCCTTCAGCGAGCCGACGAATGAACAAGTAACTGAATACATTACAGGTAAACTCCCTATTTGCGAGAATCACATTGAGTGGATGACCAATACGGCAAGCCTTGTTGAGCGGACCAAGTATGTGTCCCCTAAATTAACTGTATAAGGAGTAAATCTATGATTACTAAAATCGGTGCAGCCATCATAAACGAAGGAAAATTACTTGTCGTGAGCAAGAAAAAACATCCAGATCAATACATGCTACCAGGTGGGAAACCTGAAAATGGAGAAAACGAAATTGGAACGCTTAAGAGGGAATTGTTTGAGGAATTGCAAATAGAGGTGACTTCTCATGAGAAACTAGGAACCTACCGAACTACCTCCATGTTCGATGACGAGGAATTGCACTTAACTGTCTATTTAACTGAGATTGAGGGCCAACCCACGCCATCATCTGAAATTGATGCTTTCCAATGGATTTCCATTGAAGATGAGGAGGCTTGTGCTGATTTTGGTAGCGGCATTCGTCACTTTACCCTGCCTCTATTAAGAGAAAGAATGTCTTCATGATGTCCCGATTAAATCTTGGCACAACTTTTGCTCTATTGGCTGGTGTGACCTACGGAGTTAATTCGATCATTGTGAAACAGGCTCACAATCTAGGAGTGTCAACGTTTGACCTTCTGTTCTACCAATTCTTCTTCGCTACTCTTTACTTTGGCGTAAAGTCCATACAAGCTAGAGCTAAACAAGGGTACGAACGAGAACCCATTTCACTCTTATTCAAGAGTCCCTTTAACTGGATTGCAGCGATCACAGCCGTTTCGACTGGTTTGCTTTATTATTCTTCAATTCAATTAACGGACCCAAGCGTTGCATCACTCGGCCTATTTCAGTACCCTTGGATTTTATTTCTACTCGGCATTTGGCTAGACAAAGAAGCGTTCACAAATAAGAAAGGCCTCTCCATTCTTCTGTTGTGGCTCGGCTCTCTATTGTTGATTGGCAGTTCTCTTTCTTCCCTAAAGGGGCTTGGTCTCCTTTACGGTGTGGCAGCGGGCGCTTCATTTGCCGTCTATTTATTCAGCCTTAAGAAGATCACAGCTCATATCCATACTAAGCTGTTTATTACACTCATCAGTTTGATTGGAGCTCTCTTTGTATGCCTAGTAAACATTGAGCATTTGTCCATTTTCTCCGTAGAAGCACTCACCTTTGGACTTTTGGCAGCGATGCTCGGTCAAATTCTGACCTTTGAGTTGACCATCGCTGCAGCGAAGAAAATCCCATCCGGTATGCTAGGAGTGTTCACATCGACGGAATTACCTGTAGCCATGCTGCTTACGTGGATCATCTGGGGGCCCTTCCCTACATTAGGGAAGCTGTCAGGTTTAACGCTTATGTTCCTGGCAATCGTGTGGATGAACATACAAGACCAACCAATTAAACAACCTGCAAATTCCGACGTCAACCTTCAAACCCATCAATAGGGAGGGACTGTTCAGATGAAACCTTTGCTCCTGTTTGATTTAGATAACACATTGTTTCCGTTTAGACAGTATTGGGAGGAGGCAAACCGAACCACGTTCACTTCCTCCCCCCTTACAAATGGACTTTCATATGATGCGTTCCTTCCTTTATTAAAGATGTTCGATGAAGAACTATGGCCGCTTCATGTAAAGGAAGCAATCACACTAAATGAGTTGCGTGTAGAACGGTTTATACGAACGATGCATGCGTTAGGTCGCTCCGTCAATAAAGAGCAATCTCAGCACTACTTCGAAGCGTTTATGGAGAATTTGCTAAGTAGCATTACAATGGATGAAGAATTACGAGACTTTCTAGACAAACTTCAGCAATCGTATACGCTTGCTATATTAACGAATGGAAAGGAGAAAGAGCAGTGGCGGAAAATCATTCAATTGAACCTCACTAGTGTAATTCCGTTCGAACACATCTTCATCTCTGAAGACATTGGGTATGACAAACCAGACCCACGAGCCTTTCAGCATGTATTAAAGACGTTAAACGTCGAAGCTCGTTCTGCTACCTAT
This sequence comes from Pontibacillus halophilus JSM 076056 = DSM 19796, assembly GCF_000425205.1. Taxonomy (GTDB): domain Bacteria; phylum Bacillota; class Bacilli; order Bacillales; family BH030062; genus Pontibacillus_A; species Pontibacillus_A halophilus. The sequence goes on from NZ_AULI01000011.1 coordinate 27,274, forward strand.
ATCGGTGACTCGTGGACCCATGATATACAAGGCTCCATCGGGGTAGGCATGAATGCCATTTGGATTACACCGAGACAGGCGTCCTCCATTAACGAAAACTTGCATCTATCTAGAACAATCTACGACATTGAACCGTGTTTATTTCATCTCAATCGTACAACTACGATCACATAGAAAAGAGAGTAGCGATTATCGCTACTCTCTTCTAACTTCCTAATCATTTAATCCTTCGATTGTCATCTCTTCAACTGTCCCCGTACCGTTATCTCGAATTCTTGCTTTCATCTCAACTGAATCTCCCTCTTTCAAGAAGATAGCAAGCGGTGCCTTACTCGTATTAACAGTGTAGATGGTTGTATCTCCATCTAGAAGGAACTGAACAGATTGTCTTGCTTCTGTTGACGTAACAAGGACACGGCTAATGGTACCGTTCTTCTCTGTTAGTTCGGTGCCTTCACTTCCTTCTACGTTACTCGGGTCTTGCGCTAAGGCGAGGCGATACGCGTTCAACGTTTGCTTCGCAGTTTCACCGAATACGACAAAGTCAGAGTCAGAAGCTTTAATATAGGCATATTGCTTAAATAGACCATTCGGGTCAAGTACGTTCACAATCCATGTAGGATGTCCATCGACGTTATAAAGGACTGGCATCGAACCGGTCCAGTTCTTCTCTGGATACTCCTTATTGACGATTTGCTTCGCCCCTTTACTATCCATAATGCCATTGTTCTGCTTTCCATTGTAGTACGTTAACTCACCTGTTCTAGCATTGATGAGCGTGTAGCCAAGTGCAGAATCAATGTTCTCTTTCGGTGAGGCCATGTCAGTAAAGTAGAACATCTCGCCTGCTTCATTAAAGATTGGTGTAACAGAGCTTTCCGTACCCGATTCGTTCGGGATCTTCACATCTTTCTTACCAAAGATGGAGTTTAGCCATCCGTTTACGTATTGACCAAAGTAATTGTTCTCTGTAGCAGCGAGCTCTGAACTTACAGAACCTTCGATAAAGTCTGGTGCTTCGCCTGATTCATACGATTTCACATCCCCATTCTCTGGGTCTACTACTGCCACTTTGATGTTCTGAAGGTCTGGTTGATTGGAGAAAGGCAATGGTTTGTAAATGGTCTGTACATACCAAGGCTTTCCGTCGTCGTCCAATTCGATTTGGGCGTCGCCACTCTGAATATGATCAGGGTGAGCTGCGTACACAACTCGTTTTACGTTCTGGTTAAAGTAGCTTGAGTTTGTATAGCGCATTTTACTTTCAATGAAATCTGGCTGAGCGTTAATGTTTGTTGCTGGGATAGAGAAATACCCCTCCGTCTCTCCCCCGCGTAAATAACGCCAGAAGTTAGCAAATTCAACAGGTGCGACATACACAATTTCTCCATCTACTCGCTGAGCCTGTAATTTCCCTAGGTCATAGAATTGTGTGTTTGGCACAACACTCATGGCCTTTTGAACTTTGTTACGAGCCGATTCAGGCGCAACGGATATTGGTGTGTTCTCTTCATTTAATGGCTTCGCTTCTTCTTCCTCCTGTTTTGGAATGGAATCATAGGAGTCGCCTAAAGCGAAGAAGTTGTACACAAACATCCCTACAAATGAAAGCGCGACAAGAATGATTAACACTCCCGTCAATGAGCGGTGTAGGGTCTGGTACTGAACATTAATTCGAGAACCTACATAGAGAAGTGGCGTTAATAACAGAGCCACAACGGTATTTAGTAGAAGTAGGTTCGGCATCGTCATGACAGGCATGAACACATACACAATGACGAACATTAAGATAAGTCCGATAATCAATAAAGTTAATGAATTTTGAATCAGCGCTTTACGTCGTAACGCATTTTTCATAATGGCAACTACGGCCAATACGGCAAATAAGACGAACGATAGCGCTGCTGTCGTAAGCATTCCTAGCATAGTCTACTCTCCTCTTTTCTTAGATCGTATATAAGGGTACGGATGAACCACCGTCTTGGTTTCATTCTACACAAAAAAAGAGAACCTAAGTCCTCTCACTACTTTAGTGATTCATTATAGCTTTAAAGAATTGAAGCAAGAATTAGAGAAAAAGAGCTTAGAAAGGCAAGCGTCGCATTCCCTTTCGATTTCTTTCTAATTAGACCAAATCCAATACAGCCAAAGACGACTGAGCTAAGCAAAAATATAACAGGTTGCGAAAGTTGAACAGAAGGGAACGCAAGATGAGCCGTAAAAATCGCAAGAATGATTACGATGACAGGAAACTCCACGGACCGGACGATACGAAAACCCCTTTTCCTTAATGAGACATGGATGAAGACTTTAATTATTTCAATAAATCCAAATATTCACAACCCTAATGCGAGAACTTCTCGTTTTTTTATAGAAGGTTGCTCTCGTTCTTCTTCATGCTTACAATGAGATACTATACAGCATATAAAGAGAGGTAAACACCATGGACACAAGAAACCAACAGTTCCTAGAACAATGGGAAACCCAACGCCAGCAAGGCAAAGGGCGTTTCATACTAAAGCGTGGCGTATTCGGATTCGGCTTATTGATTCCCTTTCTTCTAACAGCAAGTACACTCATCCAGTACGGCTTACAAGTAGATGAATTCTTAGCTAGTGGGGAATTAGGAGAAGCATTGATTAATTTCGTGCTGTATCCCTTTATAGGCGGTCCGCTATTTGGCTGGGCGCTGTGGCGTTACAATGAGAAGCGTTACGTTCAATTAAAGAATGATGAGAAGAGATAGGACACGCTCCTAATCTCCTTTGTCCCATTTCTTGACAACCTCCAAAATTTCACATTGCAAAAATCATGATAAACATGTAAATTAGGCAGGTATGTGTAAAAGGAGGAAACAACATGAATCAATCACAAACTGTGCAGCGTGTGCAAATGGCTTCCGCTGACCCATCCGCTCTTGGTCTATTTGGACTTGCGATGGTGACACTTGTCGCTTCTTCAGCAAAGCTTGGATGGACAGAAGGCGTTTCATTCGTTCTGCCTTGGGCGATTTTCCTTGGAGGAATTGCTCAATTGATTGCGAGTATACTAGATGCAAAGCATAGCAACACGTTCGGCACAACTGCCTTTGCAGCATTCGGACTGTTCTGGTTCGGTGTCGGAATGTCTTGGCTTATTGATTTCGGTGTATTTGGAGAAGCAGCTGCCGCAGCGGTAGATCCAAAACAGCTTGGAATCGCATATGTTGGATACTTAATCTTCAGCCTATTTATGACGGTTGCAGCGATGGAGACACATAAAGTACTCTTTACGATTTTCGTATTTATTGATTTCCTATTTATCGGATTGTCTCTTTCCACACTAGGTGTAGCTCCAGAAGCCACTCACCTATTGGCTGCCGTTGCTGAATTCTGTATTGCCATCTTAAGTTTCTACGGTGCTGCTGCGAGTGTGATGAACACACACTTCGGGAAAGTAACACTTCCAGTCGGCAAACCATTCGGGATTTTCACATCCTAATCAGGTGCGATGAAGCGGAATACGCTTCATCGCATTTTTTGTATTGTCGACAGATACACGTACAAAATCTATTCAAGTCATGGCGAATTTAACGGGTATGTGAGTCTGACTTATTATCTAAATCACTACTCACTGCATTCCCTGAAGGATCGCCCTTATAGCTATACACCCCTATACCCATACCCCCTATTAGATTGATTGCTGAGGTATACGATAACGGCCTTATTTTTGATAACCTTCATATCTTGTTATTAAGAGCAACATGCTACAACCTTGTCCATTTCCTCTTCATCCACCCAAATTTCATCATCTCGAATTTCATAGTTGATCGATGCTTCATCTAAGCGTTGAATTTGATTTTCTGTTGTATCCGTCCAATAGGTATATGTGTCTCCACCACTACAAGCCGAACATGCCATAAGTGAAGCAAATGTAACGAACAACACTTTCCTCATCATCCACCCCCTATGCTACTAAAATGACTCTATAAGAACACCAATCTGTTACCAGAGTGTAAAATAGGCTTTATCCAGTAGACTTAATGTGTCTTTGTTTCTATACATAGACTTAAACCGCTTCTTCACTCCTAGCATTGTCACCTGATTGTTGATGACTGTGAATCACTCCACCACAGAAGGAGGAATACACTGCTGTCGAGAAGAAGTTAAACGATTCAAGCGTTTCACATGGGTCGCATAAATGTCTTCCCCATTGAAAAGACGAAATCCCGTGACTCTTATACCGAAAAGGAGGAATATAATGGAACAAACATTGATTGGAGCAGACGACACCTGGCTATTGTGGGCGTTCTTGGCAGGCTGGGCCGCCATTAGTATTTATTTGGAACAGAAGTACGCGTGGGCTTCTAAGGTAACTGGTGCTATTATCGCGTTGGTAGGGGCACTCATCCTTGCTAATTTAAGAGTTATCCCAACAGATGCTCCTGCCTATGACGCTGTGTGGACCTATGTCATTCCACTTGCGATTCCGCTACTCTTGTTCCAGGCAAACTTAAAGAAAGTACTGAATGAAAGTGGACGAATGTTATTCATCTTTCTTATAAGCGCTACGGGAACCGTAGTGGGTGCTTACATTGCCTTCTTTCTATTAAAGGATGCGATTCCTAATCTCGCCATTATCGGAGCTATGGAGACCGGTTCATACATTGGAGGCGGGGTGAACTTTGCCGCCCTCTCTGGTAAGTTCAATCCACCGGGGGAGCTTGCTGCCTCTGCTATTGTCGCGGATAACTTGCTTATGGCCTTGTATTTCTTCGTGCTCATCCTAATGCCGACCCTCGCCTTCTTCAGGAAGAAATTTAGAACGCCTTACATAGATGAACGAGAACGTGAAGGGAAGAGGAACGAAAACACCGCTTCGGATTATTGGAAGCGAAACGATATTTCCTTAAAGGACATTGCCCTCGCAAGCGGAAGTGCCTTCGCCCTTGTAGCGTTGTCCTTTAAGCTAGCTGAATGGTTGGATGAAATCATTCCGTCTGGAGAGAACGCTTCCTTCATTCTAAACCTAGTTAATGGATTATTCGGGGATGGCTATCTGATGCTGACTACCATTACCGTCATTGCCGTCACCGTATTCAGTCGTTTCTTTGAAAGCATTCACGGAGCACAAGAACTCGGAACGTACCTCATCTACATTTTCTTCGTTGTAATTGGGGTTCCTGCTTCCATACCGCTACTTATCAACAATGCACCACTCTTAGTCGTGTTCGTTGGAATTATCGTGCTCTTCAACATGCTCATCACGTTCGGCGTAGGTCGTCTGTTCAACTTTAGCCTTGAGGAGATGATTGTCGCGAGTAATGCGAACGTTGGCGGCCCTACAACCGCTGCCGCATTTGCCATTGCGAAAGGTTGGACGAAGCTAATCGTACCCATTATGCTCGTCGGAACACTTGGCTACATTATAGGGAACTATATTGGAAGTATGATGTACTATGTATTTATGAATATGTAAAGAAAAGAGCGCTCCCGATGCGGTGGGCGCTCCTTCTAATTCCCCTATCTCTCTTCGATGACCACTCCCCTTTTCGCCATTTCTTCCATATAAAGATCCCCCGGAACAATCTGCTCTGGTGGGTACACCCCACGTGTTCCAATACGTCCATCACCAATCATCTGAGCCACGACAGATATTGTATTCGCAGTCGCTCTTGCCATTGCCGTAACATTGTGCTCTTGGTCCTTAAATGTGGTCATTTCATAGGTATTGGTTTTGTAAGCGCCATCCTTTTTGCCACTTACCTCCACGCGCAGCAGCACCACATCGTCTTTCTCACCTAAATCCACAATTGGCTCGAGCACTTTCAACATGACTTCCCTCGGATTGACTCGCTTCCCTCGAACGTCAACCTCATAGTCTGTTCGGGTTAAATTCAAGTCAACAAGTAGCTTGAATTTCTCTGCGTGGCCAGGGTAACGAATCGTCTTATATTCAAGTGTCTTTAGGTGTGGGTAGGAGTAAGACAAAGTCGATGTCCCTCCTGCCGTATGAAATGCTTCAAGCGGGCCAAAGCGCTCAAAGTGCAAGGTTTCAACCTCGGATAAAGAAGGGATCTCCTGCTTAATCCAGTTCCGTATAATGAGAGAAGGGTCTGTGTAATGATCAAATACCCCTTCCATTGAGAAGACGTGATTGTACTCAAGTGGTGGTTCAGGTCGAACAGGAATCCCACCTACATAGAGCCTAATTTCTTCCACGCTACTAAGCTGGCTCACCCCATACCCAGAAAGAATATTAATCATACCAGGCGCAACACCGAGATCTGGAATGAGGGTCACTCCGGCTTTATAAGCCGCATCATGAAGTTCAAGGACCCGGTCAGTTGCATGACCAATATGACCACCTAAGTCCACCGAATGAACCCCCACCTCCACCGCCTTCTTAGCAACGGTTTCATTAAATGTATAAAAGAGAGCGTTGATGACCACATCGTGCTTGCTCATTGCTTCAGATAGCATGATGTCATCACTTGCATCTACACGCATCGGAGTCAACTTCTCACTAGTTAAGGACTGACAGACAGACGCGGCCCGCTCAAAATCCAAGTCTGCAAGCGTGACCCGATCTACCCCGGACGACTGAACCAAATCTCGAGCTGCTTCCTTTCCCATCAACCCACTACCTAGCACCAACACCTTCATCATGGACTTCCCCCTTCGTCGGTCTATTCTTCTGTGTCAATTTGTGCACGCTGGAGTTTACCGCTGTAATCGATATACACACTCTTCCACTCTGTGAACACATCAAGGGCTGCTAGACCTGAGTCGCGATGACCGTTTCCTGTTCCCTTCGTCCCTCCAAATGGCAAGTGAATTTCCGCGCCCGTTGTTCCTGCATTGACGTACACGATGCCTGTGTCGAGGTCACGCTGCGCTTGGAACACACGGTTCACATCCTTTGTAAAGATGGAGCTTGATAACCCAAAGCTCACGCTATTGTTCACCTCAACCGCTTCAGCCAAGCTCTTCACCGAAATAAGTGACACAACAGGTCCGAATATTTCTTCCTGTGCAATGCGCATATCCTTTGTAGCATCTGTAAACAGGGTCGGTGCGAAATAGTACCCGCCAGTAAAGCCTTCCCCTTCTAAGACATGGCCTCCAGCCAGTAGCCTAGCCCCGTCTTGTTTCGCTACATCCATATATTCTTCAATCTTCATCAAGGACTTCTCGTTGATGATGGGACCTACTTTGATTCCTTCATCTAAACCATTTCCAATAGACAGAGTCTCCATTTGCTGAAGCAGTCGATTCTCTAGCTCTTCTTTTACATTCTCATGAACAATGACCCGACTACATGCAGTACACCGCTGGCCGCTTGTGCCAAATGCACTCCATAAGATTCCCTCAACAGCAAGGTCAAGGTCCGCATCCTCAAGCACAATGACCGCGTTCTTTCCTCCCATTTCGAGTGATACTTTCTTTAACTGCTCCCCACATTTACTCGCAATAGTTCTACCCGTGTCGTTTGATCCTGTAAAGGAAATGACACGAATGTCTGGATGTTCGACCAGGCTTGTGCCCACCTCAGAACCTGAACCGAATACAACATTTAGCACCCCACTCGGTAACCCCGCTTCTTCCATAATCTTCACCAGTTCAAAAGCCATAAGAGGTGTTTCAGTAGCTGGCTTCCATACAACAGCATTCCCAGCTACAATGGCCGGGAACGACTTCCATGTAGCAATCGCAATTGGGAAATTCCAAGGTGTAATGATTCCTACAACCCCGACGGGTGCACGTACACTCATCGCAAATTTATCCTTTAACTCAGACGGCGTTGTCTGACCGAATAACCGACGGCCTTCACCAGCCATATAATACGCCATATCAATTCCTTCTTGTACTTCCCCTCTTGCCTCTTCAATGACTTTCCCATTCTCCATTGTTAACAATTGGGACAACGTTTCCTTTCGTTCTTTCATCAAGCTTCCAACTCTGTATAACACTTCAGCACGCTGTGGTGCCGGGACTAACGCCCACTGTTTCTGAGCAGCCACAGCTGCCTCAACGGCATAATCCACCTCTTTCCAAGTAGATAACGGAACTTCCGTTAATTTCTCTCCATTCGCAGGATTTCTAACGACTGTGTACGACTCACTACGATGCCATTCTCCATTAACAAAGTTTGCCAGTTTTTCAACAGGTTTTACGCTCATTCTCCCGGTTCCCCCTTTTCATTCCTTAAACGTTGAACAGCTGCTTCCTTTAACTCCGTTAGTGTCCTTGTGACCGTGATTTGCTCTTTGTTCATCGGAATTTCGATTACAGTTGGTTGATTCTGATACATCGCTTTACTTAAGGCATATTTCAGTTCGTCCACACTATGCACATAGATTCCATTTGCCCCTAAACTTCTTGCCAGCGCATCAAAACGAACGTACGATAAATCTGTCGCGGTCACGCGTGTTGGGAAATGAATCTCTTGGTGCATGCGAATCGTTCCGTACATGGCATTGTTGAATACGAGGGCTATGATTGGAATGTTATATCTAACCGCTGTTTCAATCTCCTGACACGTCATCATAAAGCCACCATCTCCTGACAAGGAGACAACGGTTCGTTCTGGATAAGCATATTTCGCCCCAATGGCTGCTGGCATCCCGTACCCCATCGCACCAGAAGTGGGTCCGACGTACGTATTCTTCTTCGTGAAAGGATAATAACGATGAAGCCACCCTGCAAAGTTACCTGCATCATTCGTAATGACGGCATCCTTTGGCAAGACATCAATCAGGGCTTGTATCACATGTTCATTCTTAAATCCCGGCGGGTCCTTCAGCTTCGTTGTACGTTCATAAGCAAGTCTTGATCGATAGGCCCAGTTGTGCCAATTCGGAAGAGCTCCTAGTGTACAGAAACAACGTAGCGCTTCTTTCGCATCTGCTTGAATGCCGACAGTCGGTGCATACACCTTCCCAATAGAATCGTCGCAAATGTCGACATGTACGAGCGAATGATGCGGGTGTATCAATGTATAGTCCTGCGTTGTCACTTCCGAGAGACGAGTCCCAATCGCGAGGATAGTGTCCGCTTCTTCTACAATGTCCAGTAACTCTTTCGGCGTACCAAGACCTAAATGCCCTACATAAAATGGATGGTCATTCGGAAATACATCGTGCCTTCGAAAGGCACTCATAACTGGAATACGAGCAAGATCAACAAATCGGAGCAGCTCATTCTCAGCTTCCGACCGCTTGATTCCTCCTCCTGCTAGGATGAGTGGGCGTTCAGCCTTTGATAGAATTTCCTCGATTCTTCGCGACTCCTCCTTTGATGGAGCAGGAGTAGCCTTTAGGTGGGAAGGTCCATAAGACATCTCTCTTTCGACTTTCAACATATTCTCTGGAAGAGAGACGACAACAGGGCCAGGACGACCAGACTGTGCAATCCGAAATGCCCGTTGCAACAGTTCAGGCACCCGTTCTGCGTCTGTGATTTCTACCACCCACTTTGAAATAGGACCGAAGAACGCCTCCATATCAACCTCCTGGAACCCTTCACGTCCAAGAAACTTTGAATCGACTTGACCAAGTAGTAGGATCATAGGCGTTGAATCCTGAAAGGCAGTGTGAACTCCAATCGTTGCGTTTGCCCCTCCCACTCCTCGAGTAGCCATAACGACACTTGCTCGATTCGTACATTTCCCATACGCTTCTGCAATAAAGGCAACACCGCCCTCTTGCCGTCCTGAGACCACTTCAATCTCAGAGTCAATCAACTCATCAAGAACAGGAAGATAACTCTCACCAGGTACACAGAACACATGGCGAACCCCTTCCCGTTTAAATACCTCTACGATGGCCGCGGCACCTGATTGCCTCCTCCGCTCACTCATCGCTCCATCTCCTTTACTACCTTTTCCATTCGAGAGAACGCTTCCGTCAATCGGTCTATGGAAGTCGAGAGCGAGATTCGGAAATATCCTCGCCCTTCTGTTCCGAACGCTTCACCAGGCGTCACGACAACACCTGCCTCAAGTAACCGCTCTGAGAATTCTCTAGAAGTAGCTCCATCCGGTACGGGTGCCCAAATAAAAAACGTCCCTTTAGGGCAAGGTGCATCTATGTGAATACGCCTTAACTGCTCGACAGCATAATCTCTACGCTCTTTATAAATCTCACATTGTTCACGAACGGCGCTAAAATCACTTCTTAACGCTTCAGCCGCTGCAAATTGAATCGGTAAGAACTGACTTGTATCAATGTTACTCTTGACTGTCGCAATCGCCTTGATGACCTCTTCATTGCCCACCACATATCCGATACGCCAGCCCGCCATATTAAACGTTTTCGACAACGAACCAAATTCGACAGCAATCTCCTTCGCCCCATCCACTTGAAGAATGCTTGGAGCTTGATATCCATCGTAAGTAAGGGACCCATATGCAGCATCGTGGGCAAGAATCACATCATGCTGCTTGCACAACGTAACCGCTTCCAAGAACACTTCTATATCTATCGTTGCTCCTGTCGGATTTCCCGGGTAATTTAAGACCATCATTTTCGCATTTTCAAAGTCTTTCTCTCGAATGGCCTCATAATTTGGCGATGCATGGGCGGGTGCAAGTAAAGGTAAATCGACAACCTCTCCGCCTGCCAAGTGTACAGCTGACCGATATACAGGGTATCCAGGATTAGGAATCAAAGTCACATCCCCAGGGTCTAACCACGCGGTCATCATCGAAGCTATCCCTTCTTTAGAACCAATTAACGTCAACACTTCCCGCTTTGGGTCGAGGGTTACGTCATATGTGCGCTTATAATAGCTCGCAACTGCCTCCCTAAATTCATCACAGCCAGTGTAGGGGGAATAACGATGTTGTTCTGGCTGCCTTAATTCACTAACCAATCTATCTACAATAAAGTCAGGGGGAGGAAGGTCAGGCGCACCTATGCCTAAGTCGATCACATCAATCCCCTTGGCCTCAAGCGCCTTCCTTCTCTCATGGAAAATGGAAAACAGATAGGGAGGTAAGCTTTGAACTCGCATTGAACTTCGCTTCATTCCCATTCCTCCTTAAACACCTTAACAATTCAATTTATGATACCGACTGCTCGTCTATGCCAGTTCAGATAGGAATGCTTCGGACGTCCTAGAGAAGTCAGCGTAAAAATGCATGGAACCACTACGACAAATACCCTTTCCAATCGACAGACGTTGAATAAACTAGAACGAAGGAGGTGAAAGCTATGGCTACGCAAATCGTACAACCCGGGGGATCGATTCAAACAGCTGTAGATTACGCGAAAGAGGGAGACTTAATCTTAGTTCATGATGGGGTTTACCTCGAGCAAGTCGTCATTCGAACAAATTATATTCGTATTGTTGCAACCGGTCATCAAGTCGTAATGAAAGGAGAATATGATGTTCTCCACCCACTCCTTCCACACGCCTTCCTTCTCGATAATGTGAAAGGTGTGGAAATAAAGGGATTCCAAATCTTGTGTTATAGCAACGACGGCATTCATGTCCGCCTCGGCGCCTTTAACCGAATCATCGCTAATAAAATTTCACGTTGTGGGAATAGTGCAATCAACTTTGCAGGATCTGATGGGAACCTTGCTTACCAGAATGAAGTCAGGTACAACGGAATGGCTGGAATCGAAGTATCTCAGAATGGAAGCAGCAACCGAATAATTGAAAATACGTCCCAACAAAACGATTGGAACGGAATCACAATATACGAAGAAGCGCAGAACAACACTGTCGCGTGTAACACAGTGGATTGCAATGAAGAATATGGAGTAGCCGCTCACGCCCCAGACACATTTATTTATGGAAACAAGATCAAATCGAACGGCTTAGATGGTATTCGAATTAGCCATAAGAGCGCGAATTCGATGGTTATTGGCAACCATGTGTCCGACAACAAGGAAAATGGGATTGAACTAGAACCAAATAGCGGAGGTGCCTTGCTAGATAGCTATAATACAATCGTGCAAAGCAACGTATCTAGTGAGAACCTGTGTGCTGGAATTCAAGTATCAAGCCCTCTCAATATCCTAGAAAGCAACTGTGTCTACAGCAACAAGAAGGACGGCATTGCAATTAATGGGAAATTCGGTAATCGGAATATACTCGTCTTTAATGACTTGAAGCACAATGTTTCCTACGACTTACACAATTCCGGCGTCTCGAACCAATTCTATGGCAACCATTGTGAGTCATCGGAGCCACCACATTTGTGCAGCAACAAAGAACACTGCCCGTCCCCACACCAACCTAACGCATGTGAAACAAAGAAGAAAGAACACCCGTCACCTTGTTCAAAGGGGGACCATAAGAAACCACACTGCACCTGTTCGTCCTGCACCTCTTCTCATCATAAAACCCCTCATCATTCAAATGACTGGAATAAGAAATGCTGTTCTTCATCATGCACCTGTGATGGTCGTAAGAAGGACAAATGTTGTCATAATAAACACAAGAAGGAACAAAACTGGAATATTCACAGCCATTATGGACAATGGCCTCAAAACGAGCGTTAAACGACAACTGCCTCTCACGCTATAAGGAAACCCGAACTAAAGTTAATCACCCCTAACCATGTCCTGTGCACTGAGTGTTAGATTGCCAAGCAATCTAGCACTCTTTTTTTGAGCTCTGTTAAAGGTAAATATTGGTAATAATGTGCAAAATCTTGATATAATCACTATAAGAACAACCATTCGGGGAGTGGGTTTGAAATGGACAAAGCGTTTAGAACTTCCTAACGTCTATCGACAAATTATCCAATAATTAAAAAGAACAAGTATATCAATGTGTAAAACGTTATGTTGACCCACCTCTTCCTTTGGTGGCCGGCTAATTAATGAAATGATGGAAACTCGTTCTAAAGATGATTTTGAGTGTCCTCATTGTGTATCTGAACACGTTGTTCAGGTTGGCAAAGTGAAAGGTCGTCAACGGTATCGTTAAAGTAGACGGATGATAGTTTAGTCAATCCAAAATTCGGATCAGTTGAATCGATAAATAGAAACTACGAGGTGTTGAAATGCAGTTAAAAGACTTTATGAACGAAAATTATCCCAATTTGGAACTTAGACCACCTTTGCTTTATAGCTGGGGGATTGGGATTCGTTTTGAACTTGGTGCAGAGCAGAAAGGGGAATATGATCATCCAAATAACCCATATGTATCGGAGTGTTATGAAAGGGCGATTGCTTTATTTGAATCCTTACATTCTCCAACAGAAGAGATTCTTGTCGTGATGGATGTTAATGATCTTAATAAAGGAAAAAACCTTAAACACCAGTTAAAGAATTTCCCCAACTATGTAAAAAAATCATTGTTGTTTAGATTAAAACATCAAGCATTGCCTTATATTTTTCCAGAAGATGATGAAGAAGGCACATTCAAAACTCACAGATTTACTCTAAGATGCAAAACATCAGATTTAAAGTATGTTCCATTGTTAAAAGCAATTTGTAATCAAGACTTGGGATTGAAACCGTTTATTCACCATAGAGTGTACTTCATCAACATCAATAGAAAAACCATCTTTCACGTTTACGATGACAGAGGTTGTGATTTGTTGGCAACTTCACCTGCTACAATAAAAGGCACTTATATTAGACACAATGACTGGATTTTGGATTATGACAGACCTGAAATTGATAAGGTATTTAACTGAATTTCGTTTAAGGGAAACGCTCTAAACAAGTGTTCCACACAAGAGGTATCAGATATTTACTAATGATGACTATGAGAGGAAATGTGTAGCTATTAGCAAGATTATCAATATATACGATCAAGGGGAGGGAGCATACTTGAAAGATTTAGAGAAGCGACTGATTTACTTATTTACTGGAGAATTTATCTCACTGGTTACCTTTGTTTACATCTATACTTATTACAACGTTAATTCAAACAACAGTATTACTTTATTATTTGTATTTGTACTATTAGTTTTCATCCTGCTGCAGGCTAGTTTTTACTGGTTCATTAAATGGAGGAGAATGAAAACTAAAAAGGTATTTGTTCCAAGACTTAATAAATTACTTATTATCTTTAATAATATGAATTTAATCTTTATCGGAATTGCACCTGCATTGTTCATAATTGAAATTATTTCTTCAAATAAATTGTTTTCTTCAAGCTTTTTTCTTACTTTGTTTATATATATCTTTGTTATCATTGAATACATAAATTATTATCATATCCAATTAACGAATTATAAAAATGGAAGAGGGAAAAGACCCTCTATGTACAAAGAAATATTTAAGGTATGATAACCATTTACGTAAAGTTCTTATTAAATTAATGAGGGCTATAGATGAATAAGGTCCAAATGAAAAACTTCCCTAAAATAAAAAAAGTAGCTCAATCCAGGGTACAATCAACACGACTGCACTCCAAAACTGACCTACTCACGAATTTGCTAAGACGCCTTTTCTTACTTTTGTTTATATACCGAGACAGACCCGCCGTTCACGAAGAATTCCCCCCATCCGTCTTTGTTAATGACGACTTGGTTGGAACGGTTTCCTGTCATGTCGACCCATGTTTCTCCTGCATTACGTTTCCCTACATACATCCATTTCGAACCGCCATTTCGGTCTGTAATCAAAGTAGCAAGTCCGGAATTTGCATGAGCACTGTCTCCTTCACGTGTCCAGCCTACTAAATCTTGATGATCTAAGTAATCGTGTTGAATTCCGTATGCATACGTTTCCCGAGCTTCTAGAAGTGGATCTAACTTCTGACTTAAATTCGGAATCTCATATCCGCTGTTCCCCTTTGTTCCATAATAATCACCGTAGAAAACAGAGGGATAGCCCGCCTCCCTTGTCAGAATAAATGCATAGGCAAGAGGCTTGAACCAAGACTGAACAACTGACTCTAGCGCTTGACCGGGTTGAGAATCATGATTCTCGACCAGGGTGACAGCTTTTGTTGGTTGACTAGCTACAAGCGTCCCGTTTAACAAATTACGCATGTCGTAGTTTCCACCTGACCTTGATGCATCATAGAAGTTGTAATGAAGGGGCGCATCAAAGAGGGAGTGGTTGTACCCCACGTCACTTAAATAATCCTGAAGTTCTCCCACATCGTTCTTCCAATATTCTGCGACTGTGAACATTTCCTTTCCAGTCGTACTACGTACATGGCTCACCCAATCCTTTAAGAAGCTATGCTTTATGTGCTTGACTGCGTCGAGTCGGAATCCATCTAGGTTTAACTCATTCGTGTACCAAGACCCCCAGTTCTTCATCTCGTTTACTACATCAGGGTGGTCGTAATCCACATCCGCGAACATTAAGTAATCATAGTTCCCATTCTCTGTATCTACTTCATAGTCCCAAGCCTTCCCTGTACCTTGGAACTGATAAATTCGGTTAAGACCTCTCGATTGGTCCCAGTCTGTCCCGTCGAAGTGATACCAGTGCCAGTCAAAGCTTGAATACGCATCTCCACGCCCTGGGAAGTTGAATCCTGTCCACGCTTCAATTGTATACGCCCCAGATGTTTGCACATTTCGGTTGCCTGAATTCACTTCTACAGCGGTCACTTGCTCTGTGAAATCCGCACCGCCTTTATGATTCATAACCACGTCCCCGTATACTTGAATCCCTTGATGCTGTAAGGTTTGAATCGCATTTTTCAATTGTGCTTTCGTTCCGTATTTCGTACGTACGGTTCCTTTTTGATTAAATTCCCCTAGATCGTATAAATCGTATGCCCCATATCCAACATCATCCTGAGAGGTCCCTTTATAAGCCGGCGGAATCCACACAGCTGTAATCCCCAAATCATTGAGATGTCCAGCATCATTCTTTAAATTGTTCCAGTGAGTACCACTATTCGGCAAATACCACTCAAAATACTGCATCATGGTCCCATTCTTGCTTGCCGCATTCACATGACTTGTAGGTAGAAACATCGACACAATCAATACGAAACTAATCCCCAACATGAGCAACCGTTTGAATTCTTTCAACGTCTACATCCCTCTCCTCCATTAAATACGCGTTTGTGCAAACGCTTACACTTAATGGTACGAGAAGTTTAGAGAAGTGAGTAGTGTCTGAAGGTCTATCTTCCATACCTGTCCTAAGGACCTATGGAAACGTTTCCCATATTCGTATGGAAGAGACTTTACTCCTTCATTTGCCGTACAGCTATACCAATAAGTCCAATCCCGATAAAGAAGAATAAAAATGCCATTACCGTACTTGCCATAGGAAATCACCTCTATGGATTCTGTACCCGTGTAGGTCGACCATTACACGCTCGTTCACACATCTTCATCGAGCTAACCATCTGATGGGCGCTCCTCCTTCTTCTTCTTTCCCTGCCATGTAACCAAAATCGTTACGATTGCTGCGAACATTATTAAACCAAGACTAACAAGAAGAGGCGCACCCCACTTTATGTAAAGAAACGTACTTGCTACCAACACAACCATCCAATCAATATTGAGAAACGCTTTCACATACGTCATAAACAAATGACCTCCTGGTTTACGTCTATCTTCCACTATTAATCTATCATAACTAGAATCTTTTTTGCTTACCTTGTTACAAACGGTTGGCATTTATGCATCGCGACAAGCTAGCATTCCCCTTTTCCTTCTAGCCAGTCGATTGCAGCTTCAATAAATTGAATCACATCCGCTGAGACAGGATACAAACCCACCCGTTCAGACTGGTCAGGAGACTTGCGAATGTCCCAAAACTGCCCCATCAGTTCCGCGTCTCCTCCAAACGTTTCTTCTGATAACAACAGCAAATCATCCGCAATCAGCTCACCTAGTTCAGAAGTGGGTCCGTAGCCTTGATTGAGGCACCACTGTACTCGTCGGATCAAGTTCACCCATTTCTTCGTCTCCTTCTCAGACAACTTAGGTAAGTCCTCTTCTAACTGCTCCACCTGCCCCTCATTCATCACATCAAGCCACGCTTCTCTTTGTTTCTCCCTTTGTTCTTCTGTCTTTAGTGATAGAGGAAGTAATTTATCCCATTTTAACTGCCCCTCTAATTCTAAGATGTGCTTTAACGTATGCGTATGCTGTATAGATGTCTGTAAAGCAACGGACTGTTGCTCAAGATTCTGGACATGCATCGTGAGGATTTCAGCAATAGAAAGGTCTGTTAACATCTGCTTAATTTCATGAAGCGGTAACGAGAGAGACTTCAACAAGCTTACTTTCTGCAACTGAAACAAATCTTCCTCAGAATACAGACGCTTGCCATTTAATTCGCGAATAGAAGGTTGAACAAGTTGAATTTCGTCGTAGTACCGCAACGTTCGAACGGATACAGAGAGCTGTTTCGCTACTTCTCCAGAAGAGAAATACATCCCTTTAACCCCCCTCCTCTCATAAGAAATCCCTTGCAGGTTACGTAACGTCACCAATTATGATTAGTGTATCACACAAATTCCAAACATTGGATGAAGGGAGACTAAGGATGGATTTTGTACTTCAACACAAGTGGACATTTCTGATTCTTGCTGAATGCCTCTTCTGGATTGGACTGATTAGTTTTATCGTTGCTCGCTATTGGTTGGAATCTAATCGAGGGAGTCTCGTCATTGCGATTCTATTTATTGCAAATGATCTATGGATTGCCGTGATGGGCTGGTATGATTACAAGGCAACTGGAACCTTCTCTTCTTATCAAATTGTGACACTCATCATCATCGTCTATGCCTTAACGTACGGAAAGTCCGATTTCAAACGACTTGACCGTTGGATAAAGCGCAGGCTCACCATTCTAAGGAAAGAGCCTATCCCCCCTGATTTACTCCCCGCCTCTCTCTATGGAAGAGAGAAAGCCAAGGCAGAACGAAAGCAAGTATATGTACATGCAGGTGTCTTCATAGGTGTGCATCTCATCTTTCTAATCCTATATGGATTCAATGACCTTACTTCCTTGCCCTCATTAAACGAATGGTTCTCATCAAGCGAGGCTAAGGTACCGTTTGGAAATACAACGATTAATGGAATTAGTCGGATTTGGGTAATGATCTTTGTCATTGATACCTTATCTGCTCTCTCCTACACCATATTTCCGAAACAACGTACTCCCTTATGATGGAATTATGAAACTTCCATGCCGGTAGAATCGTTAGTACATGTACAACCATTTATTTACACTTCTAAGGGAGGCGATTGTATTCACTAAGATTAAAGCTGTTTCACTACTTACAATTTTGATGTTGTTGGCTGGTTGCACAGAAACAAATTCACCGTCTGACAGAACGGAACAGGCACCTCTAAGTACTTCGATTAAGGAACAAGAGACATCCGCTTTCTCTCTAGAACACCGAAAGCCTGTCCAGTTTAGCGTCGGTGAACAACAGTTTGAGATTATTCCACAGTTCCATCTTGTGATGAACTATCTTGATCAAATGGAGAAGAACGGTAACAAAGACCATGAAGCGTTGTATCATGCCACGGTCGTGGAGCCCTTTGGCCAACGCTTATTCGGACCACAAGGAGTGGAGAGTTTAAAGAACAAAGCGAGCTTCGCTGCTCCTAAGAGACTGGAGGCATTAGAAGAGTCTGTACGAGTACTGGATGAAGAGTATGATGCATTCATCTCGCTCATTCAGGAGGCCTTACAAGAATCTGCGAACCGCCTCCCAGGTAAGAAGGAGCCCATAAAGATTTATCTCTTTCCGTTTAACCCAGACCACTACGACCTTGTGAGTAAGATGAACGGCGTTATAGCGTTTACTAAGACGAACAACATTGTCATGCACATTGCCCCTCAGCAATTTGATGAATCGAACCTTCAGTACACCTTAGCCCATGAATACCACCATGCGTTTTACTTCCAGAATTACGACTACGACCGCACAGACCTACTTGAATATGTCCTATCAGAAGGAAAGGCCGATGCATTTGCGAAGACCATCTACAAAGAAGCATCAACTCCTTGGACAAAGCCATTATCCCATGAGCAGGAAGAAGCCATTTGGGAACGAATTAAAGAAATTCGTTACTCTTTCGATGCTGCAGATTTAAGTGAGTTAAGACTCGGTACGAATAACTTACCTCCTTGGTCTGAATACCGGATGGGAGGAGCCATCATGACGGAGTACCTTAAAGAAAACCCTGATTCCCCCATTGAAGAATGGACGTTGATGAAAGCAGATGAGGTGTTAGAGAAAAGTGGGTACGATGAAAGGTAATACAAATTAAGACGTAGCTATCGTGAATGGAGAAACATTGAACAAAGCACTCAAACTACCAACTCAGGAGTAAGGGTGCTAGATTACTTGTTCGTCTCATGTAAATGATCATCCATTAATAGAAAATAAAAGATATACTTATAGAAGTAGTAGAATTCCATCCTTCGACTAACGAGGCAGGTGTTTCTCTTATGGCTTATAGTACTAAAATGACCATTTGGTTCTTCACCGGCTATGTTTTATTGATGGTCTCATTGATTTCTGTGGTCGTATTCGTAGATTTTGATGGTTCAACGTCACCAATTAATCACAACGAATCAAATTCTACATTTAAAGAAGAGTTATTGAAACATGAACAGAAAGTTGAAGAAAACAAGAAGATAGAACCGAAGCCATTAACATTTAACGTGTCAGATGAATTTGCTTTTCTCGCAGTGACTGTCGGAGCAATTCTAGACATAGTGATCGTTATTTTATGGGCCAGAAACGAGAATAAGAAGTTGGAAGGGAAAGAATTACCTGATAAAAGAAGATGGCGTGACACGAAGCTATTCTGGAACATCGTGGCTATGGGTGTGGTTCAACCTAAAAACAACAAATACTGTATCAATTGGTTGAATCTAATCGGTGTAACGATCCTTCTACACATTCTGTTTTATATTTTATTTACAAAATAGTAGTCCTATATTCGTTCAAGACACAAAAAAGCTTGGGGTACCCCAAGCTTTTTTGTGTCTATCGTATGGTTATATCAGTTTCTAGTAGGTCTGTAGTACATATGTTGTTTGAACTGAGATATTAGGTTTCCTCCATGTTATTGAAGCTTCTTAAACCCTAGTTTCGTACGCCTTCTCTTAAGATTGGTTCGATGATGGATTCGACATCCTCGCCCAAGCAACTAAGACAAAGATGAGGCCGACAATGCAAACCACGGCAAGACTCCCAATCAAAAGGGACATGGAGAACGCAGATGTTTCTGTCTCCTCTGTTTCTACAAGAGTGACACTTCTTCTCACATCCACCTCACTAGAGAACAACTGTAAATTGTCTGCTTTTGATGTGATCGTATTTGTCTCCTCAGAGGAGTACGATTGAAACAATTCGCGCTCGACTTCCTTTTCATTAAAGGTCTTCTCTCCACCGAAATTCAATGCTTTTTGCTCTTCAGGAATGGAATAGGTAGGCTGATTCGTATCATCACCTATTGGCTTGTTCTTCCGCTCCTTTGATTTATTCTGCTCATATTCATTAGGAGTCAAGTCCTCACTTTGAATAGACGCTTCAATAGGTTGAGCAACGCCGAGCCAAAGAATAATGAGGCAAAGAACAACTGCTCTACGCTTCATAAGCTTCTGACTCTGAAGAAGTCTCTCCACGGTTGTTTAACCAAATGTCCAATAGAAGCAAGCCTATAACGAGCACACCCATGACGACTAACGCTTGATTAAACAAGGAGTTCGTCCCGTACTGAATGGAGATATAGACCGCTGACATCGGGTCTTCAAAGTTAAAGTTCGGTGTAGTCAATGCCAATAGTGGGGTTACATAGAAGGCAACCAACATGACAGAAATAAGCCACCCAACCATATGATTTAGAAGAAAGGCTACACGCACGAGTCCTGCACTTACTAGAAGCAAGAGAATGGTAATGACTGCCCATTCAATCGTGTCGTTGGAGCTTAATGCATAAATATCTAACCCAAATAAACTAATCGTGAAACCAACAATTAAGTTTAATAGCAAGAACACCACACCTTGAATCCAATATGGAGCTGCTTTAAGGCTGTACGTGGCATACCCAATCATCAAACTGCTTAGCATGATAATGACCAGAATGACAACAGGTGGTACTTGCTTATCCTCTTTCTCTGCGGGCACGGAACCACTAATTTGAAGAGGATTGGCTAGAAATTCGTACACTTGACCGTTAGACTGACCATCTACAAACGTATTTCCCAACACAGCAAATACATCGTCACGAATTAGCTCGGTAGAGTCTACATTATTGGACCATTGACGATTTAATTCGTTCGCGTCGGATTGAACTTCAGTCACTTTCGCTTGGAGGTCATCGGTATACGAACGTACCTGGTCCTGTGTCTCATTAATCGATTCAAGAGAACCTTGTAGGTCCGCCATATATTGACTGACTTGTTGCTGTTCGCTTACAACTGCCGTGCCTTCCGCACCTGTAGGCGGAGTTGGTGTCGTCCCATTCATCCCCTGTTCAGGCTGCTGAATTTGCGCGAGTACATTTGAAGCATCCTCTTGGACAGCAACTAAATTGGTTTGGAGCTGTTGTTGACTTTCATCCATTGTTGTCGTGTATTCTGCTAGAAAGACAGTAAAGGAATCTTCCATGGAATTTAGTGCGTCCTCGGTATTAGGAAGACGGTCTCCGAGCTGACTCCACTG
Organism: Pontibacillus halophilus JSM 076056 = DSM 19796; assembly: GCF_000425205.1. Taxonomy (GTDB): domain Bacteria; phylum Bacillota; class Bacilli; order Bacillales; family BH030062; genus Pontibacillus_A; species Pontibacillus_A halophilus. The sequence goes on from NZ_AULI01000011.1 coordinate 48,834, forward strand.
AGTCCCCTCTTCATCTGTCACCGATAATATGGATTGAACTTCATCTTGGAATTGTTCGTTCTTTAGAACTTCTTGTTTAATATCCCCATAATTCATCATTCTGTTTAACGTGGCTTCATAACGTTCGAGTGTTGCAAAGTACTCTAACACATCGTTGAAGTTCCGTTCTGTAATTTCACGGCTGAAGAACGGCGCCAGTCGATCTGCTCGGCTTTTCGACAACGCTCTTGAATTAAGGATAGCTTGTTCTTTCTCGTCAATCTTTGCCACGATATCAACAAGCTCATCTGAGAACATGGTCAGTTCTTCTCGGAGCTCCTTATTCTGATCCCTAACAAGCTCAATTTCTTCTTTCAAGTCGTCGTTGGCTTTCGTTAACTCATTAATGATTTTCTCTAGTTCACTCTTCTCATCGATTAAGAGCCGGTTCGAAGATTGAAGCTTCGATTTTTCACTCTTCAGAGTGGAGATGTTCGAGTTTAACTCCTTCGTGCGGGATTGAAGAGCTTCAAGCTCGTCTAACAGTGGGTTCTCGCCACTTTCTTTCTCTTTAAGCTTCTGAACAACTGCATCTAAACGCGTGTTTACTTGTGTAATGGTCTCAGTTAACGTAGTGATCTCGTCTTCTGTTACATCTGGAAACTGTGTGAGCAACGTCTGAACTGATGTTAATTCATCGATAATGGAAATTAATTCAGCTTGTTCTTCAGCTAAATCAGGTGGAGCTGGAACATTCTCATTGCCCGGTGGGTCTCCATCTCCATCAGATGCGCCGTTGTCATCTGATGGATCGTCTTCTCCCTCATCGCCCTGTCCATCTTCAGGGGGGTCTTCCCCATCACTCGGAGGGACGGTCGGTTCTTCTTTGTCTTCCCTCTCTTCAATCGGGTCTGGAATAGAAGGGAGATACTCCCCATCTCCATCTGTTAAATTCGCATTAAGCGTATAGACTTCTTTCTCCAAGTCATTTAATGTGGTCGTGCTCTGCAATTGTTGATAGAAGTCAATCATTCTAGATTGATAATCGTACAGCTGGGTTGCTTGTGTTTCCACAATCGTATAACGGTCTTGTTGCAAGTCTTGATAGAGCTGCTGATTCTGAACTGTTTCACTTTGCATATTCACCATATCATCAATAAATGATGTGCCTTGTTCTTCAAAGAACGTTTCGAGCTGGCTAAAGCGAGGCTGTTGATTCTCTGTAACAGTTGAGATATTCTCAACCGTCTCCGATTGAATCTCAGCTAACAGTTGTTGTTGATTTTGTTGATAGGTTCGATACTGTTCTACATACTCAACGAAATTTGACAAGTTCTGTTCGAGAGCCTCCATAGAGCTATCACCAGTTGGTGTAGTACTGGAAGCTTGCTCTACAGAGTTTTGAAGAGCGGACAACAATCCTCGCTGCTCTTCAATCTCCCCTGCTAAATCCTTCGAGCTCGGCTGATAGAAGGAAATCATCGCTTGTTGAAACGCTTCTTCCTTCTCTAAGATTTCATCAAATTCTTGGCGTATATTCTCCATATCAGAGGACACATACTGCCAATAAAGAGAAGATAGCTCTCCGTTCACTCGTTGTGTCCCTTCCTCGATAGCAAGGAGAACACGCTCTTTATTCGCAGCGTTAAGCTGACTTTGTACGGTATAAGCTAACTCCGTTTTGGTCGGCTGGCTATCATCATAAGACATCACTTTGTCAGAGAAGTCAGAGGGGATGTACACGATGGCATCATAACGCAAGTTGCTTAGTCCATTCTCTGCTGCACTTCTTCCCACTACAGTCCACTCGAAGTTTGACTGTTCTTCTAGAAGCGGGGTGATCTCTTCTCCAAATTTGATTTGTGAGGCTGTGTCTTTAGTACCCGCGTCTTCGTTAACAACAGCAATCGTCTTGGTTGCATTCTCCGTTACCTTCAATGGATTCTCCCCTACTGTTCCAAAGAAGAGAAGGGGCATACTTAGTATGATTAATATCAGGATGACGAGCTTTGCAACCCCTCTTTTTCCTGTCATGAGAAGACCTCCCTTTCTGCTGATACGAGCGGGATTTGGAACTTCCGCTCTTTGCCATTCTCCACATAATACCCATATCCGGGGTGAATTTCTGGTTCTTTACGTTCATATGAAAGTGTAAACAACGTTTGATCCGATTTCTTCATGAGTAAAAGGGCTTGTCGAACTTGCTTTAATTCAACGGTTAGCGGTTCAAATCCTTTCGTCACCTCATTATTGGCTCCGCTGACGACAAGGTGGAACCCTAAATGACTTTTGTTCTTCATCATAGAGACGAGACGGTTCTGAGTCGTATTATCGAGCATTTGTAGAAATCGTCCATACCCATCAATTAAGAATACAATGGGCTCAAATTGTGGACGCTCTCCACTTTGAATAAGCTGTTCATGCATAGCTTCCCGTTCTCTTAAACGTTCCTCTAGTCGGTCAATGGAGGACATGATGGCGTCTTTAGATTCTAAATAGGTCACTCCGTCAAGTTCCGCATAATGGGACATGCCCCTATCTACTGAGTCAAAGAGCACAAGTTCGTGTCCTTCTCGGTTGAGAATAGACTTTGCGATGACTTGAAGTACATTCGATTTTCCTTTTTGTGCTTGTCCAATGACGAGACAATGCTTCTCCCTAGCGAAACTTACGTGCACGGGTTTTACAGTTTCTTCATCTAACCCAATTGGGTATCCTGAGTCCTCCGTCGTGGACACGTAGTGCGGGAAGTTGTCCATTGTTAGTTCGGATGGCAACATCGGAACCGACACCGGAGTCTTCATACCGTCGTATGCTTTCTTCAGTGCGTCAATATCTTGTTGAAGCTGTTCCATTTGCTCCATATCGTCTTCTCCTTGTGTTGGCAAGTAGACTTGTGAGAAGTGGACATCTTCCTTCTTCACAATCGCACGTCCTGGAATGGCTTCAGGCGCGAATGGAAGGCGGCCAAGCATACTGTATGCCTCAGTCGAATCCAGCAAGTAATGAACAACTTTAGTCTTCAGATTATTCGCAAGCGACTGGCGGACAGAGTTCACACGAGTTGCCGTCATCATCACGTAGATTCCTAAAGATTGACCGTCTCGCGCAAATTGGTTAAACGTCGCCTCCAAGTCCTGCATTTCTTCCTTTACGATGTCAAAGTTATCAATGACTAAATAGGTAAATGGAAGTGATTCTTCACTTACACGGTTATACATGGCTATCGAGCTTACTTCTGCACGTTGGAACAACTGCTTTCTTCGACGGATTTCATCTTTAAGAAGGTCCATAAACTTGTTCACCTTACGCTCTTGGTCTAACAAGAAATAATCCCCTGTGTGAGGAAGCTGTTTTGTCTTCAACAGTCCTCCATTCCCAAAGTCAAACACATAGAAGTGAAGCTGCTCCGGTGAATAATTCGTCGCCATGCCCATCATGAGAGTGAGTGCGGTCGTTGTCTTCCCATATCCAGACGACCCAAATATACCGATGTTCCCACTGCTACCCACATCATAATAAAATGGCTTCTGCGCCTGCTTCTCAGGCTCATCCAATAACGCAAATGGAATTTGCGGCTGTGATGGAGAATGGTAGTCGTGGCGACTAAGTCGATTTGGAAGTGGAGGTAGCCATGGACTTGATAATTTCTTAAGACCCATCTGCTCCTCTGTCGCTTGAATTCGGTCTACTACGGCTTCAATTTCACTTACGCTGTCACTACGTCGTGCCTCACCAGATGAGACTTCTGATAGAGGAACAAGTCCCCCATCCGTCACGAGCGCAATCTCGTCTTCAATCGATGATGACTCTTCTTGATATGGAGCACCACTCCATGCGGACTGGAATAAGTCATACACCTCGTTATTCCCGACCTGTAGATACCCCCGCCCCGTGACGGTTAATGAAGCTGCGTCTGCATTTTGAATAATCTCACGACTGTCCTCAGCATTTTGTACCTTGAGCGCTACACGGAAACGAGCGTTACTCCAGATTTGATTATCAATCACGCCTCCCGGTTTTTGAGTAGCTAAGATCAAATGAACACCGAGGCTTCGTCCGATTCTAGCAGCACTTACCAACTCCTTAATGAAATCAGGCTCCTCGCTTTTCAGCTCGGCAAATTCATCGGATATGAGGAACAGGTGTGGCATCGGCTCCGTCGCTTCTCCCTGCTTGTACAAATGCATGTAATCATTAATGTGATTAACTTGATACTCATCAAAGAGACGCTGACGCCGTTTTAATTCACTGTTAATGGACGCTAGTGCGCGGGTGCTAAAGTTTTGGCTGCCTTCAATATTCGTAATCGTCCCAAGTAGATGCGGCATTGTCTTAAATGGCTGCGCCATTCCGCCACCTTTATAGTCAATTAACAGAAAGGCCACTTCATGTGGGTGAAAGTGAACAGCGAGCGACAGAATATACGTCTGGAGAAATTCACTCTTCCCTGAACCAGTGGTTCCTGCAAGTAACCCATGAGGGCCGTGCGCTTTCTCATGCAGGTTCAGTTCGACGTAATCTTCTTTTCCTTTCAATCCAATTGGAACTGCTAATGACTTAGCCGTTTCCCGAGTCGTCCAATTCGACTCGATTGGAATCTCGTTTACATCCGATACGTTTAACATCTCTAAGAACGAGACAGAATCAGGGATTGAATTCGTCATCCCTACTTGGTGATGCAACGTGCGGAGCAGTCTCGCATAATCCTCATTGTGGGATTGTTCGTGAGTATCGAGTTCGAATGGAATCCGCACAGCCTTCTTCTCCTGAATGAGAATGTCCCCTTCATCTGGATTAATATAGCGAACTAGTGTATGTACGTTATCTGAAAGACTCTCCTTCGCTTCCGCACCAAAGATGACAGACATGCCTAAATGCGAAGATTCTCCCTCCAAATATTCTAAAATGACGTGATCTGAGATCAGCTGATGATTCGTTACAATAAATACAAAATGAGGTGAAAAGCGAAGCTTCTCTTTGTCTTCCTCAAGATCTCGTTCTCGAATCATTTCATAGATGGAAGATAGAAGTTGGTCACGACTCTGCTCATTATAGATAAAGCCTTTCGCATAGGAATTTGGAAGCTGAAAATGAGGGAGCCATTTCATCCATTCCCACTCTCCATATTCCTCTTCCTCAAATATAAAGACGAAGCGGACATCATGATAGCTATGAAAGAAAGCAAGTTGTCCAATCATTTGGTGTAGTTCATTCTTATACACTCGCTCTTTCCCAATAAGTCCAATAGCACCTTGGAACAAATTGACCGTGACTGGCATTCGATCTACATTCTTATAAATCGATTGTAAATGTTGTGATTGTTCCAATAGTTCATCAATCTCTCGATTCGCCATATCAGCTGACTGCACAGAAAGCTTGTAGCTCGCCGGCACTTCTCCAATCCCAATTCGATACTGCAAGAAATCAGGGCTCTCAAGCGTCCGCTCCCATAGTCGGTCTGACACCTGGCTCGTCATGTATTTCATACGTTCGAAAGTGGGGTAATGGAAGGTCATGACCTCACGTTGCTTATCGGCTAAGTCCTGCAATTCGACCCGCTTTGTTTCCAAATACTGTGTGTATACACGTTTCCGACGCTTCTTCTCTTCTTTGGATTTTTTCTTGTCTTTGAAATATTGCACGGTTGAAGTAATCAACGTTGTGGTAAACATGACAATGGACACAATGATGAAGATTCCTCTTGGAATCAGTAACGCCACGAGTCCCATCACAATTAACATCATGAGTGGTGGCAGAATAATTAGCCAAAGACTACGCCCCGATTGCCTCGATTCCTGGCTCGGAAAGGAGAACTGAACCTCATCGTTAGGTGGTTCATATACCATTCTTGGCGTACGGCGATACATGGGGTACTTCTTCTCCATCTCAGACTGAGGGACTTTGGTTCGTTGTAAGGAAGTCGGGGTCTCTTCCTTTGATTGAACTTGTAATAAGTCTTCTTCAATGAATGTCCATACAGTCCCATTTACAAAGCAAACATCCCCAACATGAACAATACAGGACTCTTCTACGATCGCTCCGTTCACATATAGGAATAGCCCCTGTGGCTTTACCTTCCATCCTGTTGGATGACGTTCTACTTCTACTTGCCCTTCTTCACGGAATGGATAAATCGGTAAAGTTACTTCTCCACCCTCCGTAGATAAGGTGAATTGTTGATGTGTTCCGACATAGAACGTTTCCGTAATAGGGGCTGATGATGTAAAGAGAAACGTTACATCTATTGAGCCAATCGTGACTGACGTTACCTCATTTGGAGGAATCGATACGAATGGACGCTCGTCTTTCAATAATTCCAGTTCACCGTTAGTCGAATGAACACGTAGCTCCTGCTCCTTTAGGTTTACGCCACTTAACGTAACCGTGTCTTGCACTCGATTTCCAATCGTCATCGTTCGTTCTTCTTGATGAGAGAGTTTAATAGATTGATAGGTATTGTCGTGAAATACCCATAAGGTGTTCATGCTGTCACCGCCTCTTTCAATCGGTTTCCACTCATCCATTATGAGTTTGTTCCTTCATTTTCTTCTTGTTCTTCTCGTTCTTCTTCATAATCCTTCAGCTCACGTTCAATCTCATCAAGCTCTTGTTTTCTTTCCTCACTACTCAAATCCCGGTTCGCTTTTACCTGTTCTCGATACTTTAATAGACCGAACATGATTAAATCTCTGTCTTCAAGAAAGCGAGCTACCTCTAAAGCTTCTTCTGCCTGCCCCCTGCCAATTTGAATCCAGTACTCATAATAATCAGGGTCAGATTGCAATGACACGCTGTTCATGACCGTTTCCTTCTGGTCTTCTGTTAGCGACTCATTGGTTATGTAAGATACGGCTAGCTCATATTGACTCACCTTTGGAATTCGCTCAATTGGATAAGGTTGCAATGCAGTGACAACTTCACTGTACTCATCCTTAAGAAAGCTTTCCTGCGCTGCTACAATTTGGTCTTGCTTCGGCTGAAGAAAGAATAGGGAGTAAATGCTGTACACCATAACAGGCAAGAGAATAATGGACACACCGAGCAACGCGAACCGATTTGTTTTCCATTTCTTATGAGTGACTTGAATATAACTTGACTCCTGTTGACGCAAGTCCTCTATTCTGTTCTCAAGGATTTCGATTAGTTGCTGAAACGTCTTCGCTTCGACAACCTTCTGTGCCAGATCAGACAATTTAAGCGTTTCATAGAAACGTAAATATTGAATAAAGGAATACGCCGGAGCTACAAGTGCAGCTACAAGTGCTCGTGTTTCATAAAGCAGTTGTTCGTTATCTCGTTCGTACGGAGGAAGACTCTCTTTTACTCCGTAATGAAGTAAATAAGGCTTTAACCCACGGTCAAACACCATATTCTCTGGACTTACAATTGGGTGGAGTCTACGAATAGAATGCCCCTCAACCTCTTTCACAAGTCGATAAGCACTCATGGCACGTTCCTTCTCCCCCTCCTTAAGGACATGCTGGAAACGAACATAGGACTGAGGGACAACATGCTCAATCGAGACATCATCTTCTCCCATTTTGATTGTCTTCTTTATATGTGGATGAAGATCACGAAGCACATGTACTTCCTCTAATTCGTCCATTTTCACCTTCTCTTGTTGAAACTGAAAGGTGATGACCGATGCTTCCTCATGAATCTCCGCTTCTAATTGCTCCTCTAAATACGTTCGTTCATCTTGTGACATTCCGGATAGCTCCTTCACAAAATTTCAATTCGATCCCCCGTCAGTACACCCGCATCCACAAGTCGTTCATTTCCTGGTAGAACGACCCGCTTATTCGAAATACGGACCCAGTATCCTTGCCGGGGTGGGGTTTGGAATTTCTTAAGTTGCCAAACCAAATCTACGAGCTGTTTAATCGTATGGTAATTTGATAATCTTAAATCAAATGAGTCACCTGATTCGTAGTGAGACACATCAATCGTTATTTCTATGTACAATCGAAATTCACCTCATTAAGGAGGGAGCGCTCATGGAATAAGCGCTCCCTCACCAATCATTATGCTTGGATTAGCCGCGGATTTGGTTCGCAACTTGTGTATCAGCGTCTTCAAGCGCACGCGCAGTATTCGTTAACTGAGCAGCAACATCTTCAAGAAGTTGTTGAATTTGAATGACTGAAGGACGAAGGGACTGGTACTGTTCACCGAATGCACGACTAGATTCACCTTCCCAAATTCCTTCAAGTTCTTGAATCATGCTGTCTAGACGAGAGATTTGCTCCCCTACTTGACCTGCTTCATTTGAGTAGCGACCTGACATGCTTACTAATTCTTCTGGTGTTAAACGAATATTCCCTGCCATCTTAATCTCTCCCTTTGTTAAATTTGGCAACCTTCTTTATATGAATCAGATTACCCAACGACCAAATTGAGACGAACGTCTCCATAGGTTTTTCACACATGTTGCAATTGCCTTACGCATTCTCCTACATCGTTCTCTTAAATTCGGTACATATTACCAATAACATATATACCCAGACTACAGAAGACAAAACCTAAATTGTAATAAAAATCCAAACTTCTATCCTACGCAGGTTTCATTTCAATATAGGAACTTAGAACTACCACGCAACTCTTCTACAGGTACAAAGGCTGTATAAATGAAATGAACAGCCATTCAATCTTTAACAACTCGCTATTGAACCCCATAAGAAAAAGCCCAGCTTCTGCTGAGCTTTGCAACCTTCCTTTGAACTAATTGTTAGAGGTAAGTCTATCCTTATACTGGGGTAGACTGCGCTCTTTTCACAAATGTAATTTCATCTTCCACAACCCCACAAGCTCCACATTGCACGCGAAGTTTCGTCCCATTGTATTTCATATGCATGGGTGGAGTCTCATTGACTTCATACTCTTCCACGAGTTCCCCAGATTGCGGGTTCAACTTCACTGGCTTTACCACTTGCTCAATAAGATTGAAACGTGTACGATTTGTTTTGCAGTTCGGGCATAGATATGCTTGCATTCATCGTCACCTACCTGAAGGTTTTCTCATAGTTTGTGCAAGCAGTGAAAAGACTATGTATGAAATGTAGTGGATGGATCGTAGCGTTGAGAGAAATCGCCTCAGTTAAATACTCGCTTAAACACGTAACTCACCCGGTCATACCCCATCTGTTCCTCATAGAAATCGTGCGCTCCGTGGCGACTTAGCCCAGAAGAGAGAGCAACGCTTGTAAAGGCATGCTGACGGGCCCAATCTTCTACATAACTAAGCAGAATCTCCCCTAGACCCTTGGAACGATGCATTTCATCTGTTACCAAATCGCACACCCATACAAACCGTCCATAATACAAAGTCGTCATCGGCTTGAATCCGACTACGGATACAATAGCTCCGTTCATGGAGTAAGCAACTAGATGATAACGGTCGACTTCCATCGCTTCCCGTACGAGGGCTTTATATTCCTCTTCTTCTAAATGCGTCCGTAGTTGACGCATAATCGGATAAGCCGATAAAATTTCTTCGTCACGATGTAAATGATGAATCATGTTCCATCCCCCTTTTACACAATTTAACACAAGGAGGTCTACCTGCCTATGTACGTCCGACCCTTTCGACGAGAGGATTTATCGGCATGTTTACACATTTTCCATGAGGCTGTTCACCGTACAACTGGAAAGGACTATTCAGCTCATCAGCGTGAGGCATGGGCCCCTGATCCGATACCAGAAGCCATGAAAGCACGTTGGTTACATACTTTTCTTCAGCATAGGAGCTTTGTAGCAATTGAAGGGTCTGATGTGATTGGATTTGCTGACATGAATGAATCTGGCTACGTTGACCGGATGTACGTGCATCCATTCTTTCAACGAAAGAGCGTTGCGACCTTATTGCTACACCGCCTTGAAGAAGAAGCCCATGACTTATTAATCGAGACATTGTCTACACACGCAAGCTTCACCGCCCTCCCCTTCTTTAAACAGCACGGTTTCAAAGAAGTGGATACACAAACAGTAACCATTAACGGAGCCTCCCTTTCCAATGTAGCTATGACGAAAGCACTGAGACATTTAGACGATTAGTCTAATTTAAAAGCAGGTATAGTACTAGTAATCATGTACGGATTGCAATTCTTCATTTGCCACTTCATCGTGAGTTCAATCAATTACACTAATTCACTTATCGTCTCCATGTATAACGAACCGTTCGTCTGTCTACACTTAAAGTAATGACTAAATTTTCAGACATTAATAGGAGGTTGAACCATGGAGGGAAACTTTACTAAAGGATGTGCGTGGGGTGTGTTGCTTAGTCTGCCTTTATGGGGCATCATCATTGCACTCGTTAAATTCGTCTTGAAATAGAAAAGGAGCGCTAGCTTATCAAGCCACGCGCTCCTTTTTTGTGTTATTGTATTTCTTGCTTCCAATTCTTATAATCATGAATGGCAATACCTGCGTACCCCGCTTCTTTCCTTAACTCTTTATTGAGTTTAGTAAGTTCAGACGTCAACGCCTCTGATCCTTTCCCATAGAAGGTAGTGTGGTCGCCTTCTGAGGTATTAATAATGTTCACTGCCACTACGAGTGAGTGGTTGTTGTCCGATGCTTCCTCCATTAGTGGGGTCACAATACTCTTAATGCTGTTCGGGCCTGTGGCTTGATCACGGTAAGCCATCACAGTCATGGAATCCAATTGTCCAAGCATCCAGTTACTTAACGTTTCGTCACCATTTGGCACAGTAATCTTATGAATCCAGAATGGGAAGTCGCCACTTACCATCAGGGAATCATCTTCTTTCACTTGCTGAACAAGTGCTTCAACATTTCCCATCCAGTCTTTCACGACCTGTTCTTGGTTTCCTTCCCACTTCGGAAGCAAATACGGCTCTATATCCACATGAATCCCTTGGAACTGCGCCTCTTCAGGTACGTTCTCGTTATAAGTCTGTACGATAGAAGCAAAGCCTTGAACAGTACGCTTATGCTTTGATAACGCCCAGTTAGGGTCTCCTCCTAACGCGAAGACTTCTATATCACGCTTACCAGCTTCTTCAATGAAATCCCGGTACTGCTCTGGACGGAAATCTTTCGTACTGACATGCACATAAATACGGTTTATCCCTTCTTGCTTGGCGAATTCCACCACTTCTTGAGGCGATTCTTCTACTGAAGACGTATCCCAAATCCATGTTGCCTTCACTCGGTCTTGATTTCCACCCACAGTCATCCACACTCCTAATGAAACGAAAAGAGCTAGCAGAACTAGCCCTTTCCCCAAACGTTTCCGATTCATTCTGACACTCCTTCTATGAAGTCGTGCTTGCATACGGCATTTTGCAAACATCGTAGGTCATGGAATAGTTATGAATCTTTGTAGAGGCTTCTGCCTTAAAATCCATAATATCGACATTTGGTCCAATGACACAACGCTCGCCAATGATTGTTTGGCCACGTAAGTGAACACGGGGTTCGATCTTAGAATCTCGTCCCACAACGACGTCTGCTCCAATATAGGTGGAGGATGGGTCAATAATGGTGACTCCGTTATTCATATGCAGCTCTAGAATTCGTTCTCGCATCATATGCTCTGCCCTTGATAACTGGATACGGTCATTGACACCAAATCCTTCTTCGACTCGACTCGTACTCGTTGCAGAGATTGTATGACCCGCCTTCTTTAGAATCTCAATAACGTCTGGCAGGTAGTATTCACCTTGAACATTATCCGTACTTACATTATCCAGCGCTTCGAACAAGAGTTCATTATCAAAGCAGAACATGCCTGTATTGATTTCAGTAATCGCCTTTTCTTCTTCAGTGGCGTCTTTGTGTTCAACGATTCTTGCTACGTCACCTGTATCATCACGAACGATACGACCATATCCAGTGGCATCATCAACAAGGCTAGTTAGAATCGTAGCCGCTGCCCCCGTCTCACGGTGATAGTTAGCGAGATTCGCTAAGGTGCGCTCCGTAATTAAAGGCGTGTCCCCTGTTAGAATTAGCGTGGTGCCTGGTTTACCAGCAAGGTCATCCTTCGCCATCATAACGGCATGGGCTGTGCCAAGCTGTTCCTCTTGAAGCGCATAGCGGACACTGTCTCCTACATGTTCTTGGATCATCTCAGCTTTGTGACCAACGACCGTAACAATCTCACTTACTGAAATCGCGCGTAGCCTATCAATAATGTGCTGAACCATCGGCTTCCCACATACAGGGTGAAGGACCTTTGGCAAGTCAGATTTCATTCGTGTCCCTTTGCCAGCTGCAAGCACAACTGCATACGTTTCATTCATCTTGTTCTCCACCTTTCTCGTATTCTCCCTATTTATACATTCACAAATGGTTTCAAATCGTCCATAATCTCGTTTAGCAATTCTTTATCTTGGCTAATCTCACCATTATGCACCTGAGCGTTGACTTTCTCCATTAAACCAAGTAAACAATACTGACTTAACTCTGTCTTTGGTCGCTCTTTGCTTTCGTTCATTATTCTACCGTTACACTCTTCGCTAGATTACGAGGTTTATCTACATCGTTGCCTAGTTCAAGCGCTGTATAATAGGAAATGAGCTGTAGGGGTACAACAGATAGAATTGGTGTAAGGAGTGCATGCGTAACTGGGATGTAGCATGTTTCGTCTACATATTGCCAAATTTTCATGTTCCCTTCTAGCGCTACACCAAGCACTTGTGCACCGCGGGCTTTCACTTCTTGAATGTTTCCTAGCATCTTCTCATACACTTCTTCTTGTGTGTTAAGCGCAACGATTGGCGTTCCTTCCTCAATTAAGGCAAGCGTGCCGTGCTTCAACTCACCAGCAGCATAAGCTTCTGAGTGAATATAAGAGATCTCTTTCAGCTTCAGAGAACCCTCAAGTGATACCGCATGGTCAATTCCACGACCCAGGAAGAATACGCTCTTCGCATCCTTAATGGATTCCGCGTACCAGCGAAGACCTTTCGTATGCTCAAGGATTTCTGTAATTTGGTCCGGTGTTTGTTGTAAGGATTGTACAAGTTCGTTTCGATACTCGGCTGTAATTTGCTCTTTCAACTGAGCCATGTAAATCCCAATCAAGTAGAAGGAAAGAATTTGCGTTGTATACGCCTTGGTAGAGGCCACTGCAATTTCAGGTCCTGCATTCGTTAGAATAACTTGGTTTGCCTCGCGGGCGATGGAGCTTCCGACTACGTTCGTAATCGCAAGTACTTGTGCGCCTAGCTTTTGGCTTTCACGCAGCGCTGCCAACGTGTCTGCTGTCTCCCCGGATTGGCTAACCACAATGACAAGTGTCTTTTCATCTACAATTGGGCGACGGTAACGGAACTCAGATGCTACTTCTACATCAACTGGAGTACGTGTTAGTTCTTCAATAACAGATTTACCGATTAATCCTGCATGATAAGCCGTTCCGCAAGCAACAATGCTTACTTTATTCCAGCCGTTCACTTTATCCTTCGTCCACTGCAACTCATCAAATACAATAGAACCATTCTCCGAATTCACACGACCTGCCATCGTATTTTGAAGAGCTTTCGGCTGCTCATGAATCTCTTTCAGCATGAAATGGTCGTATCCATTCTTCTCCGCCTGTTCCATATCCCAATCTACAACGAAGAAGTCGCGTGTAATTGGATTTCCAGTAACCGTTTCAAGCAGGGACACGTGGTCTTTAGTCAGGACAGCCATTTCCCCGTCTTCTAGAATGTGCATGTTACGTGTATGTTCTAGAATAGCCGGGATATCAGAACTGATGAAGTTTTCATTCTCACCTGCACCGATAATCAGTGGGCTTGATTGACGTACTGCAAATACTTTCCCTGGTTCATGCTTCGTCACAATCGCTAGCGCATAAGCTCCGTCAATGCGTTTAATTGCTTGTTGAATCGTTGAGATCATATCGTCGTCGTAAAGGTGCGTAAACAAGTGGGCAACGACTTCAGAATCCGTCTCAGATTTGAAAACGTAGCCTAAGTCTTTAAGCTCTGCTTTCAAGTCTAAGTAGTTTTCGATTATACCGTTGTGAACAACTGCAAAGTCTTGGTCTTTATCTGTGTGTGGGTGAGAGTTCGCATCACTCGGCGCTCCGTGAGTAGCCCAGCGTGTGTGACCGATTCCAACCGTTCCTGTTAATGGAGAAGTACCGAGCTGATCTTCTAAGTTCTGAAGGCGACCTTCTGCTTTACGTACGCCGATGGATTCACCGTTATAAACAGCAATGCCTACAGAATCATAGCCACGATATTCAAGCTTTCCTAGTCCATTTGTAAGTATGTTTTGAGATTCCTTTGTCCCGATATAACCAATGATTCCGCACATGATGATTCATCTCCCTTTTATAAGTTACGTATTTGTATTAAGTGTACGACTAGAGGAAAGACGGGAAAGGCTCCTCACCCTTCCCTCCCCTTATATAACCTTGAGATTCTATACTTTACTTAAAGCGCTACGGAGTGGGCTTCGCGTTTGTTGACTTTAGAAGCGGTTCCTAGCTTGTGGATGTGTGGCATGTCGAATTGTTCGAATGCGTTACGTGTATCCACGATTGGAACACCAAGGTCTGCAATCGCTTCGTAATCAAAGTCACTATGGTTCGTTACAAGGACAACGGCGTCGTATTGCTTGATTTCATCTAGACTGTTCTGAATTGAGCGAACCACTTCTCCTTCATCATCAATGAAGCTATGAGCGTGTGGGTCTAGATAGTCTACATTCGCACCATTCTCTTTATAGAGTTCGTATAAATAAAGGCCTGGGGATTCGCGCAGGTCACTGATGTTCGGCTTGTACGCCATTCCAAGAATTAGAATTTTCGAGCTGTTGATCGATTTCCCGTAAACATTCAATACTTGAGATGTTTTGCTTACGACTACATCTGGCATATTGTTGTTGATGGACTGGGCAAGGTCGATAAACTTGCTGTAGAAGCGGAAGCCTTTCGCTTTCCAAGACAGATACATTGGGTCTAGCGGAATGCAGTGACCGCCAATCCCTGGTCCTGGCTGGAATTTCATAAATCCAAATGGCTTCGTAGCTGCTGCATCAATTACTTCCCACACGTCGATATCCATGCGTTCACACATCATGGCAATTTCATTCACGAAGGCAATGTTTACGCTACGGAACGTATTCTCAAGTAGCTTGGACATTTCCGCAACTCGCGGAGAAGACACTGGTACAACGTTCCCAATGTAGTTGCTATAAAGCATCGTACCAACTTGGTTACAACGCTCTGTTACGCCGCCCATTACTTTCGGCATGTTGTGCGTGTTATACGTGTCATTACCTGGGTCAACACGTTCAGGAGAATAACAAAGGAAGAAGTCTTTGCCTGCTTCAAGCCCCATCTTGTTTAACTCAGACAAGATTAGCTCCTCTGTTGTACCAGGGTACGTTGTACTTTCTAGTGTAATGAGCGTGCCCTTCTTAAGATAAGGCTTCACATTATCGATAACACTTGTAATATATGAAGTGTCCGGGTCTTGGTTCTCACTTAATGGAGTTGGTACGCAGATGCTAATGGCATCAAGCTCTTTCGCAACACTGTAGTCTGTTGTAGCAAGGAAACGATCTGTCTCAAGTGCTTCTTTGACGTCATCACTTGATACATCGTTAATGTAGGACTCACCGTTACGTAGGTTATTGACTTTGTTCTCTGACAAATCAATTCCACATACAGTAAATCCAGCTTTCACCATTTCAACGGCAAGTGGTAAGCCGACATAGCCTAGTCCCACTACTCCGATATTCGCCGTCTTCGTCTCAATCTTGTGTACCAGTTGGTTGTAATAATCCATCATTTCATATCCCTCCATATAGTAGTTACGTAGTCTTTGTTATTGAGCAGGGGTTAACAAACGCTTTACTCTTGCTTCTAATTCAATCAGTGAAAAAGGCTTCGTCATGTATTCGGCTACCCCATAATCGAACGTGCGCTTCATATCTTCTTCTTGCTGCTTATTCGTTAGAACCACAACCTCTGGTGTATGCGTCCGGTCCATCGTTCGAACTTGTTCGATAAATTGATAGCCACCGAGTGCAGATAAGTTCAACTCCGTAATGACTAAATCTGGACGTGTAGCCTCACACTGCTTAACCCCCTCCTTTCCATCTAAAGCAGTATGTACGGTATATCCTTTGTTCTGCATATATGACGTAAGCAATTGCAATACTTTCACATCGCTGTCTACGAGCAGAATCGTCTTTTCTTCGTGCGTCGCTCGGAGCTCAGGTTCAAACGTTTCAATCCCAGCTCCTGTTTCATTTTCTTCGATCATTTTCCACACCATCCCAAACATCAATTGTTCTCTCTGATGACGACAAGTCGTACAACTTCCAATGAGTACTCGCTTTGGATTTCGGCCACGAGTCTCCAAGAATCCCTTTATGAATAACACCATATGATGCGTCTCGGCATGCCTTTGATGGTTGACTAGAATGGCAAGTAGCCCTTCTTCTTCGTCATAGCTTAGGTGATGATCACCATCTGGATACACAGAAACGAGTTTATTGCGTAGATTCACTATGGTTGCTTCGTTTAGTTGGATGCGAAGGAGCATTAGTCCACATGAGCCATTATGATTCCCGTTTAAATGCAAGAACCGATGGAACGCATCCATTATGCGTAAGCCAAGAACTTCATCTGCCATCACATCACCCTCTCTACAACTCTAGGATTAAGCTGACTTGTTATCCTCTGCGTTCCAGCTCGTTCGAACCATTGTGCCCCATGTGTTGTTCTTCTTGAAGAAGTCAATGTGGCCAAGGAAACGCCATAGGATTCCTAACTGGCGATAACCGAAGAACATAAGAACGGTGTAACCAAACATCTTGAAGAAGTCTTTCACTTTCGGGAAACGTTGGAAGGCTAACTCCTCTAATAAGAGCGATCCTAGACCAAGTAGCGATCCATAAAGAACGTTAATTAAACTAAAGACAAGGAGCACGGTCCATCCAGACATGTCCATAAATCCATATCCAATTAGCGCAAGGATACCGGTAATTCGGAAGTAAGGACTTAACGTCTCAAATATAATGTTGTAGGGTACTGTAATCCATCCCATAATCTTGTACTTCGGGCGCATGAACATGAAGATTCCTTCTTCAAGCATGTTCTTCAAGTTTCCGCGCCCCCACCGCTTCCGTTGACTGCCAAGAATCTTGAAGGTGTCAGGAGCTTGGGTCCAACAGACCGCATCTGGACAGAAATCAATCTTATACGGGAGGTTATTGTCGAGCATATAACGGTGCAGCTTAATAATGATGTTCATGTCCTCACCTGGATAACCACCACGATAGCCACCCACTTTAATGACATAGTCCTTACGGAACACGCCGAACGCACCGGAAACAATAATCAATCCGTTCACGCGACTCCAACCAATACGTCCACCTAGGAAGGCTTTGATGTACTCTACCGTCTGGAGCATTGGAAGCAACTTCTTCGGTAAATTCATTTCCTTCACTACGCCATTTTCAATGCGGCATCCATTTGCGATTCGGACGTTACCGCCAATCGCAACATATTCCTCAGGGTTCTCCATGTACTTTCTCGCAATTCGAATCAGTGCGTCTTGTTCCAGCAGTGAATCTGCATCAATGGATGAGATCAACTCATAGTTTGATAGGTTGATTCCTGCGTTAAGCGCATCTGCTTTACCACCATTTTCTTTGTCGACGACATATAAGTTCGGATAGCTCGGGTTATAGTAGATTCCTTTCACTTTCGCAGTCGCAATAGTGTCCTTCATGGCAGAAGGCTTATAGTACGTCAGATTGAACTCTTCTACTAACACGCCAACCGTATCGTCAGGTGATCCATCATTCACGACGATGACCTCATGTTCAGGGTAGTGTAACGCGAGTAGTGAGCGTACACTTTCAATAATCGTTAACTCCTCCCCATAGGCAGGAACGAGAATTGAGATGGGCGGGACTTGTTTAGACCCGGACAAAGAACGATATTTCGAATAATTTGTGCTTTTAATAATTCCAAAGATGTTTCGGAAGGAAAACAGAATGATGCCAAAGTACAACGTATTAATAAATAGCACATAATACATGGCAAAGATTCCGTACCCAAATAAGAGTTCTCTCATGGTCATCCCCTTTCTTGTCGTTACATAGCTTGTATAACTTCTTCATCCCGACCGAAGAACTGCTCAAACAAGTTCAACTTCTGATGATAAGCTTGTAGGGTCGTAAACCCATTTTCCGCGTTCGACGCTGTTTCTTTCAGGTCTTCTTGGATACACTCCAAGGCTACTTCTCCCTCGTGAGTACCTTTCCAATCCATCGCAAGTTGGTACAGACGCTTCACGCCAACCTGGTCAAGGGAGAGTAAACTCTTAGCTGAGGCTTTAGCAACGGACCATAAGGGATCTTTCACGCCTACTTCAAGAACCTCTTTCAACTCCACAAGCTTCGCATCACCAATCCATTTAGCAATGTACAAGCGCACTTCCCAATCGTCTGATTTCATGAACTGGAACAAGTCGCCTTTCGTCCAAGAACCAGAGGCAATCATAAGCTTGACCGCATGAATGCGAATCTCTTTGTCTTCCGCTTCGAGATAGGCACGTACCCGTCTCGACATGTGAGGTTCAGCATGTTCACGTAGTCCAAGTAATCCTACTTTAATCAAATTCGGTTGCTCTTCCTGAATGAGCCTTGTATACAACTCACCGAGATCGAGATTGGATTCTTTCGTAATATCAACAAGTAGTTGGTAGTTGTTATGTCCGCGTTTTCCTAGATGATGAATCATTTCTTCCACTTCATTTGCATGGGTAGCTGCTTGAGCGATCGAACGGCCTAAGATGAACATCGTAGAATCTCGTTGATTCTTCTCAAGCACCGTGAGCATAGGCTTTACAGCTCGGCCGCACCTCATTACCCCAAGATTGTAAGCCGCATCTAAACGAACGTAATGACGTCGACTTCGAAGTCGCTTTAAATCGAGGTCCACAAGCCCCATCTCTTCTGACAGACGTACAAGCTTCTGTAAATGGTTCCCCTTTATCCGGTCCATCCACTGAATCAATTCCTTCTGTAACACTTGCTTCTCTCGCTTCGTCGTTGGATTAGTAGGAAGCTGAAAGGCACCAGGGTCATCTAGATTTCGCAGCAAGTATTGTAAATAATCCTCATAAGTTGTTAACACTTGTTTTCTTTGCTTCTCTTCATTCGTTTTCCGAGCTTTAATAACCAGAATAGTAGCCATAAAGACCAGCATGATTGCAGATAAGCCATACACTACGTAAAAGGCCATCGTTAAATCTACTAACATAAGAAATCACTCCTCTCCTTTCTCCGGAATACGTTGAAACACATCTTTCATAATGGAATAGCTTTCCTTCGGCTTTTCTATGAATTGAACCTCATCCCATCGTTCCCATTCATACATGGGAAGTTCAGAAACCGATAAAGGACGTTCATTCAACAACCCATTTGTTTCTTCTCCCATAACCCAAGGAACAACAGTGATTCCTTCAACGGCTTCTGAACTCAATTCACTCGCATTTGAGTCATCCTCGTAGCTCACAGCCATGCGCTGACTCGGATCACTAAATCCAAGGAGAGCCCATGGGATTTTAAGCTCAATCGTATCGCCTGAAGCCGCCCAGGCGCTTTCACCATTCTGGCTCATTCTCCCTTCAACGAGCTCCCCAACTCCAACATCTTGGAATGGATAAGCTTGTTCTGTCTTAGAGGAATGTTGTTTCAAGCTTGTTGGTAGTTTCCATGGGACAAATGCACATGACGATTCCTCTCCTTCCATTTGGTCTTCATAAAGACGGGTATGGAAATCGTAACTACATGCAACCTTCACTTCCTGCTCGTCAGAACCAACAATGGCCATTGTTTCTAAACCTTCATTAAATTCCACAGAGTCAAATGAAGAGGTGCCCCCTTCTAATGTGTGAAATCCGACGTTTAGTGTATCTGTTTTACGGTTATAGGGTTGTGACAATGTTAGCTTCAGATAAACGAAGCCTTCGTCATGAGTGACATCCATTTCTGTGACGCCCGGAGTCTCTACCTGAAGACTTTCTACTTCTTCACGCTGTAGGTCATCCCAATCTGACGCCTTTCCATCAATGTCAATCTCCTCCGTTTTACTTGGATACATGCCAATCAGTCCGTAAGACATTTCATTGGATAGAGGGTTGTACCAGTATGCTGTACGATTCGATTGCTCATAGGGCAGCGAGTTCCATGTTTCTTTAAACCACTCGTCTTGCCAAGAGAATGTAATGGCTCCAGCATAACCACTGTCATAAATTTGATTGGTTAGCTGTGCATCAATCGTACCTTGTTCTTCTTCCGTATGACCGCCTTGGTCTCGACCGAGTGGACCTTCGTGAGCGTTCCCTGTCGAAGAAGCGACCCCATATTCAGAGATGATAATCGGCATCCCTTTATGGTATTGCTTTAAGTCCTTCAAATAGCCAAGATAGGTATCTTCCTTACCATCTGCATTGTGTACATCTTGGTACGTGTCCGTGAATCGCAGGAAATCTGGATAATACGGATAGACGTGATAGGAAGCGAAATAAC
Organism: Pontibacillus halophilus JSM 076056 = DSM 19796; assembly: GCF_000425205.1. Taxonomy (GTDB): domain Bacteria; phylum Bacillota; class Bacilli; order Bacillales; family BH030062; genus Pontibacillus_A; species Pontibacillus_A halophilus. The sequence continues at coordinate 69,351 of NZ_AULI01000011.1, forward strand.
CAGCATCCCAATCCTTTGCTTCAACATGCGTAGCATCGACACTTACATAATCCTCAAGAATTGATGGCTCATCAGGATGGGTTAACGGATCGGTTGTAATCCAGTTCGTAAACGTCATCGGATGCTTCCAACCTTTCTCCTCTTCAAGCTCAGCTGTATACTCAAGCATTTCAGCCAGCCAGCCTTCAAATGGAGAAGCTGTCTCGTCTACTTGGAAATACTCCCCTTCGAACCGCTCTCGATCCACATTCTTCTCATTTGTCTCGTTCACCATTTCCGGGTCCCACTCTGTACCAATATGCCATGCGATTAAGTAAGGAGCGGCATTGACTGTGTAGGATCCGCTTGCTTTCCCAGGCTCCTCAGGAATTTCAGCATCCCCATACACAGCATCCACCGCCCGATGTAATTCCGCTTTAAACTCATGGACGACATCTTCCTGCCAAGCATTGTTATGCTCTGCCAACAGATTGACAGGAGACCAGACTCCTTGCATGAAATAAAGCGGGTCTTCCTGATTCTCATTAAACTCTACAAGAGCTTCATAGAACACAGGGTCGAGAATGGTATAGACGCGAACCGTATTCGCTCCCATGTCCTGAATCATTCGAAACCAGCTCAAGTAATCTTCCTTTGTCACTGGAAGCTCACCTGGATAATGCCCGGGTAAAGTTGCTCCTATGTTGACTCCCTTGATGAACATGGGCGACCAGGAATCTTCTTTATACACCTGAAGTTGCTCCCCACTTGTACGGAACTTCAACTTCGTCCCATCTTCTAGCTCCTGACTCTCTATGACCTTAAACCCATCAAAGAGAATAAACGTAAGTACTCCTAAACTTAGTAGCCACAGAGCGAGCCACTTTCCCTTTCTTCGAATGATCCATCCCTCCAAACCGTTGTGTTCCATCTCTGTTTAAATTGTTCTTGAAAAAATTTTGTCAAACGTTTACTTTGAATATGCCCTTTGTTTGACTACGCTTTTACCCTATCACGGTGCGTGACCGTCCTACATCGAAAACGTCACTTCGGAAGCACGAAATTCGGTTTCGCGGTCTTCGTGCCACTATAACCTTTGACCCACATGAATTTAGTCCTAATTAACAAGGAAGAGTGGCGCGTTAGTCCTGCTTTGTCATCGTTCCTTCACACAGTAACCGCTTCCATTTACGTTGACTTAACACGACAGACCGAAATACGCATTTCGTGCCTACGTTCGATTGTTCGATGAATTTCGCGCAAAAATTTAACAGAACAGGGAGCGTAGATGATGAACCAACGTAGCTTACTTACAATCTTTGTCACAATGATGTCTCTTTTCCTTTTTGGATTCTCAGAATCTAGTGAAAAGAGAGACACATTCCTCGTCCACGGAGAGGAATTGAAGTCTTCCCAATCACATTTATTAAAGACACTTGAGAAACAGAAAATCGACATGGTCTATTTAACGACAGACCCAACAAAAAAAGAGGAGTATTATGGTGACTTTATCCGAAAGGCACACGAACAAGGGATTGAAGTTCATGCCACTGCTGGAGATCCATCATGGGGACTCACAAAGAATCAAGACCAGCTTCTTGCCTTTACAGACTGGGTTAAGGAATTTAACGCATCTGTAGACGAACCTACTCAATTTGATGGGATTCATTTAAAGATCCAACCATTCTATTTACCAGAATGGTATGACGACCGAGACACTGTGATTGCAGAGTGGAAACAAAACGTAACTGCCTTTAAGGAAGCAGTAGCAGACCTTGATGTAGAAGTAAGCAACAGCATCCCGTTCTGGTTCGACGACATTAAAACGCCTGGACAGGAAGAGACTCCATTCTATGAATGGTTGATGGCTCAGTTTGACCATACGACGATTCTTGCCTACCGAGACACACTTGAAGGAGAGAATGGCATCGTATCTCTCATTGAAGATGAGATGGACGCAGCAGAACGACTGAACACAGAGATTATCGTTGGCGTCACCCTAGAGAATACAGGACAAGACCATGTCACCTTCTTCGAAGAAGGCATTGTCGATATGAACATGCACCTTGCCCTAGTCGATATTTACGTGGGGCGTTGGGATTCCTATGTAGGGACGTCTATCGATAGCTACACCTATTGGCGACAAAGTTCACAAGATGGAGAAGAAGATGTAGAAGATGAGGAAGAAAGCGAAGAGCAACCATTTATCCGAGGCACCTATGTATGGCACCCAGAACTCGTACGAACCGAACCAGACCAAATCATCCAATTTGCGAAGGAACAAGGATTGAATCATCTTTATACACAGATGGATGTGTCACAGCCTTATGACGTGTATACCTACTTCGTATCCGAAGCGACGAAAGCTGGAATTGAAGTGCATGCTATGGGAGGCGGCCCAAAGTGGGCATTAAAAGAAAAGAAATATCGCATTACCCGCCTAACCGACTATGTGAAGAATTACAATGAACAAGCCGCAGCCGATGAGAAGTTTGCTGGCGTACATTTAGACATTGAACCTTATGTGCTTCCTGAATGGGATGAAGATAAAGAAGCCGTGCTTCGCTCTTGGATGACGAACCTTGAACATTTCGTACAAGAAGTAGAAGAAGCCAACAACCTAGAATCAAGCGTTGACTTAGCGATGTGGTTCGATGACGAACCAACACCTGGAAATCCAGATACCCCATTTAACGAATGGGTCATCAATCAGGTCGACCACACCAGCATTATGGCATTTCGAGATTTCGCTGAAGGTCATGGCGGAATCATTGATATGGCTCAGAATGAAATTGACCATGCCGACAACCTCGGTAAAGAAATTACCATCTCCGTAGAAATGAAACAAAACGAGACAAGCGATCACATTACATTCTTCGATGAAGGGAAAGCAGAGATGGAGAGTCAGCTAGCCATTGTGAATGACTATTTCAAGGAATTTGAATCATACGAAGGCTATTCAGTCCACGCCTATAAGTATTGGACAACAGCCAATAACTAAAAAAAAGCTCCCGTACCATCATTGGTACGGGAGTCTCTTATTCGATTTCTTCACCGATAATGCCCCATTGCTTCGATTTCAACACTGCTTCAGCCCGGGATTTAACCTTGAGCTTCTTAAAGAGGTCCGTTAAGTTATATTCAATGGTCCGCTGACTCTTGTAATACATGGAGGCTATCTCCTTGTTGCTCTTTCCTTCTGCCAGCCGCTTCAGTAGCTCTTGTTCCTTCTGCGTAATGGAAATTTCTTCAGAAGCCTCTTCCTCTTCTTTCGCTTCCTCTACTTGAACCTCCATGCGCCGGAGCTCTTTAAACAACGAAATAGGCAATAGCACCTTTCCATTCATGGCGCTTCTTATCGAACGAATCAATTCCTCTTTTCTTTCTGTCTTATTAATAAATCCTGAAGCTCCTGCTTTCACAAGTGTATTGAAATAAGGTCCGATATCATGCCCTGTATAGATTAAGATTGGCACATGCACTCCCATAGAGCGAACTTTCTTAACAAGCTCAATCCCATTCATGCCTGGCATCTTCAAATCAAATAACATACATTCAAACTCCGCATTCTCCACTCGTTCAATCGCTTCGATTGGAGATTCCACAATTGTCACTTCCATATCTGCTTCTCGTTCTATAATTACCTTCGTTCCTTCCCCCACAGAAGGATGATCGTCTACGAGTAGTATTCGAATCATTTCATACGTCAACTCCTATATGACATTAAAATAATCTCTAGTTTTCATTCCAGTCGCCTTTAACACGATTGCTAATTCAAATCCTCCGTCCTCAGAAGAGAAAAACTCTACGTCACCACGGAGACTCTTCACACGTTGTCGAATCCCAGCCAGCCCCATACTCTTAGACTGAATCGATCCCTTCTTCAATCCAACCCCGTCATCACGGTAATTCAACGTCACCATATCGCCGTCATTCTTTAAATCAAATTCAACAACGGATGCCTCCGAATGCTTAAAGGCATTATTCAGAAGCTCTTGAACAATACGATAGACTGCCAGGGATTGTTCATGCTCAAGCTCAATTCTAAATTCACGCGCATCGAACTCTACCTTGAACAAGACACGCTTCCGGTAGTAATCCATTAAGGAGACGAGCGCCTCCACAACCCCCGTCTCTTTCAAGAACGGCGGACGAAGGAATGTACATGTCTCACGAATTTGATCGACGACTTCTTCAAGCCCATCGCGCACCTCTTCTAATTCACTTCGCATTTCAGGGGTAATGTCTTCCTCTAGCAAATTCTCCACCTTTCGATACCAGACGAGTTGTTCTTGAAGAGCAGAGTCATGAAGGTCGGAAGATAGACGCGCACGCTCCTTCTCTGCCAAGTTAAACAATAGACGCAGCATCCAGAATGGCGTCTCACTATTCTGGTAGATGGACTGTTCGAATTCCTCTGTAACACCTTCTATTAATCTGAAATTCTCATAAACAATGCTCGCATAGTGAACCATTGTCTTAAGCCAGCGAATCTCATCTTTGTTAAAGGTCGTATGGTTTACTTTCTCATCGACCCAAAGTACATAAATCGAGTCCGATTGTTCCACCATAATGAAAGCCAAGCCGTTCCCCACTCTGAAATAATCTAAAGCCTTATGACCCGCTCCCTTGTTTAGCAAATGACTCCGAATCATCTCACCTGGATACCCCTCATCTCCGCTTTCTAAGCGTAACTCGCTGTGCGATTTATTCAGTTCAAGAATTGCTACTCCATGAGATGGCATCCCATTACGCACTTCTTCTACAAGCCTGTCATCTAGTTCATCACGTCTCAGAATGCTAGACAAATCTCTCGTAAATCGATCTAAGCTTATTTGGAAATTCGCTTTATCTCCGTACAACCTCGGCCTTACATTCCACTTCTCCTCTAAATAGAAGAACAAGCCCATTAATAAGTAAATCAATACCGTAATCCTTACCCATTCAATCAGCGTAAACTGACCAACTAAGATGAGCACCCCGACCACAATCGACGTAAGTACGAACGAAATAATAGAATAATATCGAAGACGACTTGTAATAAAGTCAATATCAAATAGTCGATTGTTCACCACAAGATACATAAAGAATACGGGTAGAAAGATGAGCGACGCCGCCGTAATCGGTGCAGGCACAACCCCCACTCCAAGGAAGATGTTTGGGAGTGCTGTTAACGCCACGAATGGTACGAAAGAAACCGCCAAGCCGAACATCATATTCTGGAAGGCAGGCTTATGAATGGTGTCACGAAAGCGAATATAGTGCACAACCAGTATAACGAGACACAACGCAATCTCGGCTGAGAAGAGAATAAGTTGAGTATTTCTAAGAATGGAGTAATACATTCCCATAGGAACGAAAATGGCAATACTATCAGCTAAGATAATCAGTGCATTCACGCTATATAACAATACAACTGGCTTCTTCTTTAAGATGGTAATTTGAAATTGCTGAAAATAGGAATAGAGAAAATGCAAGAAAGAAACAGGCACCATAAAGAGTGAAAGTCCATTGATAAAGCGAGATAACGAATCCGTCCGCGCAGAGGCCCCTGCACTCAAATAACAAAACGCCACTGCCATCAGAAACCCGATGAGGATAAGTGCCGTTCGATCGTCTTTCTTACGTATATAGAGAAACAAAGAAAATGCAAATAGCAACACAAATACGAATACAGGAATGACAAGGTGATACAAGAGTGTACTTGCATCTACACCGCCTGCATAGGTGAATGTCTGAAATTCCCCATTCCTTTCTAATACAATTTCTTCAAGGTCACCGACTACACCAAATTTCTTTATGGAACGAAAGGACGTGACAGGTTCTCCATTAATTTGAACCAATGCATCACCTGGTCGAATGTCATAACCACTTGTCCACCCGACTCCCTCTACATCTTCAATAATCCATTTCTGCTCACCATCGACTCGTTCTACGTTCATACCGGCATACGGTTCATTGATTATAATAAAGGATAAGTAACTGACTAGCCCGATGGCGAGCATGCTCATCAAGAGAGCGAGCCACCCTCTTTCTTGTATGCGCAACATCTTGCTCCCCCTTATGTAGAAGGTTAAAAAAAGCCAGAGAGTCTCTGGCTTTTGTTCTTCTTGTTATTTCCAGTAGACCATTCCTTGTTTTCTTTCCTTTTGTCCCTCTGTTTGGAATACGTCTAGAATAGCTGTCTTTTCACTCTCTGAAATCCCAACCAAATTCAGTTCACCTGCTTGTAACTTCTGGACCATACCTGGGTTTTGTGTCAATGTTTCTACGATTCTTTGTAGCATGAATATCTCTCCCCTACTTTATAAATCTCCCTAATTCTTCATAAGTAAAGACAGTGCCAGTTACAGCTGTTCTATTCTAGTCCACATCTCCCCTTTCACTGTTTCATTAGCTTCGAGGGCTGAGAGTCGTTCTAGTGCTTGCAGCAGGTAGTTTCGTTTCAATACTTTCACATACATGATGGATGGAGATGTCTGTATCCAGTTGTAAACCTGTTCTTTATGGTCAAGAAAGGATTCTTTCTTCATGCTACCGTTGTAGTAACTTCTTACAATATCCGCTTCTCTTGTATCTTCCTGCATTAAATGATAGATAGGCAGCGTGTATTTCTTATAGACGAGGTCATTATAGAAATCGAGACGTTGCACATCGTGAAGGTCATTCGCAAGCTGTGCAGCTACTCCAAATGCACGACTATAAGACTCAACATCCTCTTTAACGTCTACTCCAGCCAACGCCATCCCCACAAGACACGCTCCATTCATCAATGATGCCGACTTTCTTGCAACCATTTCTAGGATTTCAGCTTCATCTGAAAAGTCTTGTTGAAGATCGTCATGCTGCCCTTGAGTAGCATTCATCACACAGCTTCTTAAATAATGACCGGCTCTTTCTTTATCTTCTGCCTGGAAGCTTGTCCCATGTATGATATCGAACGCTAACATAAGAAGAGCTGTAGAAGCGTTCATGGCTCTTGCTTCTCCGACTTCCATCCATGGCTTCCATGGAGCATCTCGGTCTTCCACATCGTCCTGTATATCAAGCGCCAACAACAATAGCTCAACTGCCGCACACACTTCAATCAAGTCTTCAGAAGTCTCCTCGCTCCACATCCTAAAGTGCAAGAAAGTTAAAGGTGCGAAAGGAAAACCTTCCGTCTGCTTAAATTGAATAAATCGAATCGCATCCTCTGCCAATGAAGAATGTCCCCATCTAAATCTCACCGACTGCTCCATTACGCTCATTAATTCGTCATCCGTGTAATAAGGAATCCTTCCCATACCTATCCACTCCATTTAAGAACTTTCATATCTTTCCTACACAAGATGACTACAACTTGTCTGTATCAAATCCAAATTAAGCCTATCATAGAAGGGTTGCAGGTGAATAGGTAGGATTGAACCAAGAAAATAGTCAGTACCAACTTGTGAAAATCATGGAAAAAAGGACGAAAAGTGGGAGAATTACACGGTTTTCGACGATTTTCGGGAAAGATTTCATCCTCTATCTTTATAGGCGTATCGTCACATGACCTTTTCATCATTTTTGGTCAGGCAGCAGACGAAACAAAAAAAAGACCATTCAGCATTCATAAAGAATCTGTGGCCATCTGTTACAAGAATAGCTTTCCCGCAGCCAATAAGGCAGCCACTTGAGCTGCCATCTTCACGAAATCAATGAAAAATCCTCGCCACCCTAAATCTTTTTGAACGGTTGTGGCGATTTCATCCAACTGCTTCTCAATCTGCTCAAGTTTATAGATCATCGTTTCCTTCTGAACTTTCAACTCGCTCACGTCTTTTCTCTTCTCTTCCACTTCCTGTTCAAGCTTACGAACCTTCTCTTCTAACACGTCGTAATTACTCATCGGCTTTCACTTCCCGAATGCGCCACAAAGCTAAGACCGCAATCGCGAAATAGACCCCAGACCCTGTATTTGGAACATCTGCCATCATAAACCCCGCACTAACAATTCCATAAAGAACTGCACACATGAATAAAGCCAAGCGTCTCATAAATGCCTTACCAGAAGTCATTCCTAGTACTAAACAGCACGCCACAAATGCAAATAAGCTCCCCCAAGCACCTTGGTCTGCTATTGTATAGAATAGATAAATTTCCGGTACACTTCTGAACAAGTCTTGATTCGCATACAGAATGACCGCCCACCATCCTGTAATCATAACGTAGAAGAGCTCTATACAAGGAACTTTGCTGCGCATCGTCTCCCTCCGTTCGCTATCCTTTAATTTAAGTCATTCCTCACTCACTTTGTTGTATGATATATATACGCCAACCTTCCTTAAAATGGAATGATAAACGCACAATTGAAAGCAAAATGTGCGATTTCCTTAAATCAGATTGCTGTCATGAGACCAGATTATCTTGCTATAATAATAAACATGTCAAAGGAGGCTTACGCGTGACCACATTTAAACAACTGATACAGATTGTGATCCAAATCGCCGTTCTGTTCGGCTTCTCCTTTGTTGGAGGGTGGCTTGGACAGACGTTAAACCTTCCAATCCCAGGAAGCATAATTGGTCTCATCTTATTATTTATAGGATTGCTCACGAAGGTTGTCCCCGTTCCTTTCGTTGAGAAAGGGGCGACAACGTTACTGCACTATTTAACTTTACTATTCGTACCAGCGACAGTTGGGATTATGAATTACTTAGACATCTTTACAGGGAAACGCCTACTCCTCGTTGCTGTTGTCATCATCAGTACACTTTGTACAATGGCGGCTTCCGGGCTAACTGCACAAGTCCTTGGTAAGAAAGTTACAGAAGCCGAGCGTCAGGAGGAGTCCGTATGATGATTCTAACTGCGCTCCTAACGTTGATAGGTACAATCGGAATCTTTCTCATCATGAACAAGCTCTACCATAAGATCCATAACCCATTCCTGCTCCCTGCATTGACTTCTACATTCGTCATTGTTGTAGTGCTACTCTCTCTCGGAGTTTCCTACGAGACGTACATGGTCGGAGGACAATGGATTGACGCGCTGCTTGGGCCAGCGGTTGTCTCATTGGCCTATCCACTGTACCGTCAACGATACGTCCTTCGTCGCTACTTACTCCCGATTGGAGTCGGGGTAGCGGCTGGTTCTGTAACCGGGATGTTCACAGGCATTGGGCTGACGAAGCTCTTACAATTTAACCAAGACCTCGTGTATTCGGTGTTACCGAAATCCATTACGACGCCTGTCGCCATGGAGATTACGACGGACCTTGGAGGCGTCCCTTCCTTAACCGTTATCTTCGTCATGTTCGCTGGCTTTACAGGGGCCGTACTTGGTCCATACGTACTGAAAGCTGTGAGACTGACAACCTTTATCGGGAGAGGCATTGGCTTTGGATCTGCTTCCCACGCAGTAGGTACAGCGAAAGCGTATGAATATGGTGAGGATGCTGCCTCAGTCAGCTCAGTAGCCATGACATTAAGCGCCATTATTGGATCACTCATTGCCCCCGTTATGGCTTGGCTATTCTATAACTTGTAATGGAAAACCCCCACAACAGCAAAGTGTTGTGGGGGTTCTTCTTTCACATATGTAAACGGACAGACCGCTTCCTACTTGTTGCTCGAAACAGCGACTATGGCACCAATTAAAACCAAGAGCAACACAATACCAGAAAGGAATAACATCGTATCCCCCCTTTCGTTATGAATCATTCATCAATTTCTCCATGTTAGAAGGACTCTTCTAAAGAAGAACAGAAATGTACAAGTACCATACTTTTGAGGAGGCTCACTATGAGCAAATTGTTCAATGACATTCACTACTTTAGAATCCCAGTTGTCAACGTAGCGGAAGCCATCAAGTGGTACTCCGAATGCCTTCAATTAGAATTGCGGTTCAATCGAGGAGACTTGGCCGTTTTCAACATCAACTCTGGGCCTCTGCTTGTCTTAGTGGAAGCAGACCAAGATTCCCGCGGACACTTCACCATTGATGGCCAACCAGCATTCTCCGTCAGCTTTACAACTTCTAAGATTAACGAACTTCACCACTATTTAGACAAGAACGAAGTGAAAATTGAACCCATCCGCTCTGAACATGGGCACCAGTTCTTTTACTTCTATGACCCAGATGGAAATAAACTGCAAGTTCATAACTAACGTAACATAGGTGAATTCTCTTGACGATTACTTCATAGGGGTCCTATTCCTTACATTCCCTTTTCGTTTGATACCTCTACATGACTAAAAGGAATGAATCTTTTTAGAACAATTGTATTTTATTGGTTGCATGCACAATTCAAATCGGTTATCTTTACACTAATCTATGCTACAGAATTTGGAGGATACTATTGAATAGACTTCTATTAGCTATAGGCGTACTAGTTCTGCTAAGCGCTTGTGGACCAAATGATAATTTGCACTTTGAAGGAGAAAGCCCTTCTTGGAGTGGACAGCTTCAGGTGTATGCAAGTGACGAAGAAATGAACGGAAATTATGAATTTCGTTTAAATAGTGAAGATCATCCTGTAATCGAAGCCCTCTCTATAAGAATTAACGATGGTAGTACGACGTTGAATGATGAAAGAGTAACTACGGATAAAGCGATTACACTCCCTATAAAGTGTTCAGGATGCGCAACATTAAAGAATACTTCCGAAATACCAGTCACTATTGATTGGAACGGAAATACAGAGTCCTTCACACTTCACTTACAACAATAAATAAGAGCATGATAAAGAGGATACACCCCAGAAGTTAGATTAACAGGTCAATTCTGGGGTGCTTTTCTTGGAGAGGTATAGGGGATGTAGGTTATAAACGAACTCCTCGAAGCGCCCACGCTCTGTCTCTAGAATCATTTGTTCCCGCATTTATACCCACCTCTCTAAAGAAAACTTCACTTCATTCCTTATTCGTTAGTGAGTCGCAACACCTCTTATACAAAAAAAGCGCAATCGTATTTATGATTGCACTCCTCTAGGACTGATAATTTCTCTTTCTCCCCCATACTGAATCAACCCTTCATAAGGATCCCCTTCGATCCCAAGCCATTCACAAAAAGCCGGCTCGGTCTTGTAACCCTTCTTCTTCAATTCGATAACGTTGTCTCGTAACAACGGATTGTCCTTCAGTAGCTCATGCTCAATCATCATATGTACATAAGCACGCTGGCACTGAACAGGTTGATCTTGTCCGAATAGCTCAAATTCAAATCCTTTGAACATGAAATTGGCTTTCACGACATCATGTTCATCAATTACCTTATGTTTGATGGTGAAATCAGGTAGACCACCATAGAGATTCGTTACCTTCTCTTTAAATGTACTGAGGTCGTTCACCTCCATGACGATATCTAAATCCGAATCGTCCACATCAATCCCAATCGGAATCGTTCCGCAAAGGACTGGAGTATACGTACGTAAATCTTCAAGAACTTGGAGCGCTTCGATAGCTTGATACGCTGCTCGTTGCTTCATAGTCCCGTCTTTCATGTTCTTGTAAAGTGCGTGCAAGATGCGCCCTCCTTTCTAATCCAAATGGAATTAGAAGATTTTCTTATGATAGATCCGCGTCGATAACACTCCAGACAATCCATAAATGAAACTAACAACCACAGCAAGGAATAGATAGATAAAAAAGCGGTCTGAGCTTAAGATTACATTCATTAATTCTCTAATGTAATCATTTAAATTCGGGACGAACAACGTAACGACCACGAAATAACTAGCGAAAGCAATCACTGAGGAGATAAGAAGGTAATTGCTCTTGAATTTATAACAAAAGGGCATGATAAACGAAGCTGCTAGAATAACCATGCTACACATGATCAGCATATCCTTCCAATCGATCAATTCTCTATGAATCACTAAATTGCCCATGAAGATGACAGTGGCAACGAGTAACGTGAACAGAAGAACGACGACATAGCGTGACTGGACAACTTCTCTTCGGGTATAGGGCATGGAGTTTATGAACTTGTGAACAGACGCTTTCTCTTCAAGTGCGAACGTGTTCACTACAATCACAATTCCAAACACCACGCCTACCCACATGGAAGAAATATCAAGAAACAAATAGATTGCGATTCCTATCATCATGAGAGCTAGTGTCTTTCTCTGTATTACGAAATCCTTTCGTATCAGATTATACATGGCTTCCAACCCCTTTTTGGTGATAGAACATAATCTCTTCAAGAGTAGGTTCTTCAAGCATGACGTAATCTCCGAAAATGTTCTGCACCCTTTGTTTATTCGCAGTTAACGCTTGAAATCCATAGCGAGATACCTCTAGTGAGATAAATTCCTTCTCTGTATCTCGGTCTATTACTTCCTTATCCCCTTTGACAATAGCAAATTCATCTCTAATTTCCTCTAAATCCTTCGTGAAGACGTGCTGTCCGTCATGGATAAGGGTAATGTAATCAGCAATTGAATCAAGGTCCGTCGTAATATGCGTAGAGAAGAAGATGGTCTTCTCCCCATCTTGTAACAGCTCGTGTAGGATTCCCAACAACTCTCTCCTAAAGATGGGATCTAAGCCTGAGGTAGGCTCATCCATTATGATTAGCTCTGCATCATGGGACAAAGCAACTGCCAGGGAGGCTTTCATCTTCATTCCTTTTGAGAAGGTCTTCATTTGCTTATTTAACGGCAAATTAAAAGCTTTCACATAGGTATGGAACACATCGTCATCCCAACGATCATAGGCACCTTTCGCAATTTCCTTCATCTCTTTCAACGTAAGATTCTCATAAAAGATGTTCTCATCGTACACAAATCCAATACGCTGCTTAATTTCCTTCTCATGTTCCTTATAGTTCAACCCGAACAATCTGATTGATCCAGAATCCGGTTGAAGCAAGTTCATCATCAACTTAATCGTGGTCGATTTCCCCACACCATTGCCACCGATGAATCCTGTTACAAATCCCTTCCTCACGTCTAATGAGAAATCCTTTAACTGGAAATCCCCAAGTGACAAGTTCACATCCCGCAATTCCATTACATTCTCCATCATTCACCCTCCTGATATAACAACGTCAGCAGCTCTTTCAACTCAGGTAACGTAATACCGATGTCTTTGCTATTCTTAATCGCAGTCATTAATTGCTCTTCAACCGCCTTCTTCTTGCCTTCTTTAATCATCTCATTATTCTGGTCTGATACGAAGGAACCCTTACCCACGATAGAGAAGATGTACCCATTCTTCTCAAGCTCTTCATACGTTCGCTTCGTGGTAATTAAACTCACTTGTAAGTCTTTCGCAAGTTGCCTCATAGAAGGAAGCGCCTGACCTGACCCCCACTCCCCTTCCATGATTAGATTCTTCATCTGTGTGTAGATTTGTTCGTAGATGGGTGCCTTTGACGTGTTCGATATGATAATTTTCATGTAGATCCCTCTCTAATTGTATATATACAATTATATACATTATATACAATATATACAATAGCTAATTGTAAAATATGGAATTAGATGCAAAGAACAAGACCCCCAATAGCGAGAGCCATATAGTTCATTTCTGTTTGACAGATTAAAAAAAGAGCCTTCCCTAACTAAATCTCTGGAAAAGGCTCCGATTTTATCATATTTTATTAAGCAAATTTTTTCGTTTTCTTGAGTTTCTTTTCTCACATTCACAATCGACCTGATAGACAACTCTCTAAACAAAAAAACTTACCTATTCCTACGTTTAACACGCAAGATAGCGAGGTATCGTTCACTGAAAACAAAAAAAGACGCCCTTAAAAGGACGTCTCTTTCATAATTAATCTAGTACGGTTACTTCTACATCTTGTCTACCAAAGTTGATTGCATCAGAGTGGCTTTGATGATAGATGTCAATGCGGTTACCTTGGATGTCTCCGCCAATGTCACCTGCAACGGCTTTGCCGTAGCCTTCTACATAAACTTCAGAACCTAGTGGAATGATGTCTGGGTCTACAGCAATTACTTTCTGGTCAGGGTTCGCATTTAGGTCAATGCCAGTAGCGGTTACGCCTGTGCAACCTTCGCAGTTAGCCGTGTACGCTGTAGCTTCCATCGTCATTGTTTGACCCGCTTCATTTTGTTGGTCATTCGAATCGTTCGTTGCTTCTTTAGGTTCGCTTGTTTCATTTACAGGGTTAGACTGCTCTGTATTAGAAGCTTGTGGCGCAGCAGCCGTTTCGACAGGTTGTGCTGTTGCTTCTCCATTTACCGTTAGTTCTTCACCTACGATAATCAAGTCTGAAGAAAGGTTATTCCATGCCTTCAGCTCAGAAACGCTTGTCCCGTATTGTTGACCCAAGCTCCATAATGTGTCGCCACGTTCGACAGTGTGCACATCTGCTGAGTCAGTTGCAACCTCTTGATTCTCCCCAGTTGACAAGCGTTGTCCTGGATAGATGGTTGTATTCAATAGTCCGTTCATTTCTTGTAGTTCATTAACCGTTACGCCGTAATCTTGAGAAATGCTCCATAGTGTATTTCCTTTATCAACAACAACTTCCTCAGCGCTTGCCGTGATTGAAGTTGTACCCATAATCGATGCGACCGCCGCTAGTGAAAGAATGCTCTTTTTCATGTTGGTTACCTCCTAGCAAACAGTAAAATGTTTGATTGCGTTAATGTTTCCTTTGAAACTCTGTTACCCACTATAACATCTTTTTCTCTCACACCAACAACAGAATGGATACAATTTCATTACGTTGTTAACAGTTGTTTTACACCCTTGTAATAGTTAGTAGAACGCATGACGAAGAGCGCTCACAACCCTGATGTGACCGCTTCAACTAAATGTTAGGTATGGAAATGACTCTCTTCTCTCCTTCTAATGATCTCATCCGTCGCCCAATAGAAAGATGCCATTGGCAGTGCAAAGAAATAGAATATCGGAGACCCCCAGTCCACTACTAAACCGGTGCAGACCACATAGGCAGCAACTGCATGTAAGCCTAGTGAAACGAGCCATCGATGATTCAGATTTCTTACCAACATTTCAACCCCCATGGATAAGACCGCACCAATTGCAATGACAACTGGCATGATAAAGAACATAAGATCAAAGAGTACAGGATTATTTGTAAGTATCCTGACCACTACAATCGTAGTCAAGGTCGTAATCAACGAAGCCCATCCTCTTCCTCTCCTGAACGTACACTTCATTTATGTAAGGAAAAAAAGCATAAAAAAAGAGACCCTATCGCTAGGGTCTCTTTCTGAAGTTAGCAATCGAAACTATTGCTTAGTAACGTTCGCAGCTTGTGGGCCACGGTCGCCTTCAACGATTTCGAAGTTAACTGTTTGGTTTTCTTCTAGAGTTTTGAAGCCTTCTTCTTGAATGGCAGAGAAGTGAACGAATACATCGTCTTGACCTTCAACTTCGATAAATCCAAAACCTTTTTCTGCGTTAAACCATTTTACTGTACCTTGTAGCATATTAATTGCCTCCTGCGTGGATATTATCCACATTGTATTACTATCATTGCTCTACATTCAAGATGAAGCTAACAAGTAACTATCTTTCTTTCGAACAAGAATAATTAACTAAAGTATAGCAGATTTTTCACTGAAGTCAACAATCACGAAAAAATCGATTTAAAAAATCTAGCTCCTAGTCTCAATAACCACCCAAAAAGCCCCTCAATCGCGGGGCTTAATCGGGTATCGGATAAATTGATGTAAGTTTACTCTGAACGATGTATCTGTCTGGTGCATTGCCAAAGAAGTCAAATGGGTAACAAGTCGTCAGTGTTAAGGTAGCTGACTCTTTATCAACAATCACAGAACGGTCTTCGGCATCTGTAATCCACGTCGTTTGAATTTCATACACGTAGAGATTGCCGTCGAACTCAACCATCAATTCGTCGCCCTCTCCTAGCTTGCCTAGATTATGAAAGACTGTGTCACGGTGCCCACTCAACACGGTATGCTTCCGACCTAACGGTGTCGTCGTTAGGTCGCTGTCGAACATGCCGACGCCTGCTTGCAGCGTATTCTCATCCGTTCCCCAATAAACGGAGAAGTGATTGTTCTCCTCAAGCTTCGGGATAATGAGTGCACCAACCTTCTCTCCTTCAGAGTAATCCCGTTCTTCTATGTAAGAAGGCTCTTGAGTCGTAATCGCTGTTGATGAGAGGTGTTTCTGTTCCTTCAGCGCCTCATACTCCTCCACCTCATCTTGAGTTAACGTCTCTGCTGATGAGCGTGCCTGTGACCATATCCAGTACTGATAACCCGCAACAACTAACCCCGTCATCATCAATAGAATGCCAATCCACTTCCTCAAGTCGCCTTCACCTCCTCTAGATAAAGAAGGATGAGGCAAGAGCCCCATCCCAACAGCCTTATGCTCGCTTACGAAGCAACAACCACGCACCAGTAACCGCTAGTAGAAGTCCGCCTGCCATCAAAGCAGGTTGATTGGTTGCTGTATCTGGCATCGTCTCTCCTTCTTCACCTGTAGAAGAATCGGAGTCATCTGTTTCAGTTGTCGCACTCGCGTCATCTGAATCTGACTCAGTGGAATCTTCTTCTGACTGATTCTCATCACTAGTTGCTACATAGTTGCTTGCATCATAGTCAGCCGGTAGCAGGTTCTCACATGGTCTTAAGTCGTTATCATTCCCATCCAGGCCATATGGATCTGCTTCTAAATCATAGCCATCATTAAGAAATGCCTCCAACTCTTCCCAAGAATTAAAGTCGCTACAATTCTTATCCTCCGCAGAAACCGTCAAAGGAGCCGCCAACAAACCCATAAAGAACAATCCAGCCAACATCAACATACTAAACCGTTTCATCATGTCCCCATCCCCTTTTCGATAGTTATGTACCTAGATTATCCAGGCCATTTGCTTACACAATAAGCCAATTTATTCCATATATCAAGAAAGATGAGGCGGTTTTAGCGATTAATTTACACAATTTTCTAACATATATTTTGGTTAGAATATGGATTTCCTTGTTAATTTCTTAACCTATCACGTACATAAAAAGCCCTGCTCATTCAAAAGGATGGGCAGGGCTTTTCTTATACTACTTATAATGCTTGTGCGTTTTCTTCTTTTAGTGCGTCTAGACGCTCTTGAACTTGTTCTTCAGTAAGATCCTGTTCTTGAACGTAGCGGTTACGTGGGTGTACACGGCATTCGTGTGTGCAACCGCGCATATATTTGTGTTCATTCTCTTCTGAGATGATAATTTGTTTATTACATTCAGGGTTTGCACAGTTTACATAGCGTTCGCAAGGCTCGCCTGTAAAGTAGTCTTTCCCGACAACGTTGTGCTCAACTTGGTTAATCGGAACACTAATACGCTCATCAAATACGTACATTTGTCCATCCCATAGTTGACCTTGCACTTCAGGGTCCTTACTGTACGTTGCAATTCCTCCGTGTAGCTGACCTACATTGTCGAAGCCTTCACGCTTCAACCATCCAGAGAACTTCTCACAACGGATGCCGCCTGTGCAATACGTTAGGATTTGTTTTCCTTCTAGCATTTCTTTATTATCGCGAACCCAGTCAGGTAATTCACGGAACGTTTCGATATCTGGACGAATCGCGCCGCGGAAGTGACCTAGGTCGTATTCGTAGTCATTACGTGCATCAAGAATGACTGTGTCTTCTTGCTGCATCTTCTGATAGAAATCTTTAGGATCAAGATACTCACCAGTGATTTCATGCGGGTTAACATCGTCTTCTAGGCTTAAGTTAACAAGCTCTGGACGAGGACGGCAGTGCATTTTCTTGAATGCGTGTCCTTCTGCCTCATCAATCTTGAATGGCATGTCTTGGAACATTGGATCATTGTTCATCGCATCGATATACGCTTGTGTTTGTTCAACCGTACCAGATACAGTTCCATTGACGCCCTCGTTCGCAACAAGGATACGTCCTTTAAGACCTAAGCTCTTACAGAACTCAAGGTGATCCGCAGCAAATTGCTCAGGATCTTCAATCGTTACATAATGATAGTAAAGCAATACTCGATAATTCTTTTCCATGTTCAGTCCACCTACCTATTTATATTTGCAGGATATAATTTAGGCTGGCCAGATGATTTTGTTTTCGATCTCAATGGTTAGAGATGAGAAAAAACACATCTTAGTAAACCATTTGTTAAATCCTTTAATTACAACACAACATTATATACGAATATCTATTGAAAAATCAATAGCCTTTCCAAGCCAGTCTTTTCCTATTAATCGCTTTATACATCGATTCGGCTTTTAAATACCGTTGGGATGTCAGACTGATAGGAAATTGTCTTGCCTGTTATAGGATGTGTAAACGCCAATTCCTTCGCATGTAGTCCTAGCCTGCCAATCTCATTTGTGCTGGCACCATACTTCTTATCTCCCACAATTGGATGCCCCAAGTCTTTCATGTGCACGCGTATTTGATTCTTTCGCCCAGTCTTCAGCTGTAGCTCTAGTAAAGAAAATCGACGATTCGCTTGCAGCGTCTTGTAATGCGTCTCGGCGTACTTTCCACCTTGCCCCTCTTTAACCGAATACATAAGATGGGTCTTCGTTTCTTTCATCCAAGAGGTAATTGTCCCTTGTTCGTGTTTCACGCGACCTTCTACAAGTGCGACATACGTTCGCTTTGAGACAACTTCCTTCCAATTGTCCTGAAGCATGTTCTTTACCTTCTCGCTCTTCGCAAATACCATAACACCGGACGTGTCTCTGTCCAATCGATGAACAATAAACACTCGGTTGTTCTTATGGGTCTTCTTCACATGCTCCATCAATTGCCGATGAGCCGTCGCACTCTTCTCCTTGTCAGACGCAATGGACAATAGACCGGATGCCTTGTCTATGACAATGATGTGGTCATCTTCATGCAGAATCTTCAAGCCCGCCCACTCGTCCTGCTTCGTAATGGTGCGATTCGACACCGTCACCACTTGACCGTTCTGAAGCTGGGCATTAAACGCTGTAACCGGATCTCCATCTATCGCAATTTGCCCTCTACCTAGCATGGACTTCACAGAATTCCGACTCTTGTTTAAGACATGTAATAAAAATGGCAATAGCTCTGTTGATTCATGAACCGTGAAATGCTTGTCCTCATTTCCTTTCGCTTTCTTCATAACAGTTCCTCCTTACACACTCTCGATTTCACTAGCGTACCACGACCTGGACAGCAACACACCTTGTCAGAAAATTTAGGCACCACTGTTTATTCACGAGGGAGTTGGGTATAGGATAACCAATGCACCTGTCAAATTGTGGGTGAAAATGACACGAAGAGAGGAGACATTATGAAACAAGTTACTTCAGTCTTTTGGATTACACTAGCCATTACAATAGCCGCTTCAACATGGGGTGTCATTGCCCCCAAGAACTTTGAGAGCATTACAGGGTCCATTCAGTCGTACATTTCGGTCCACTTTGGATGGTATTATTTACTTATCGTATCGCTGTTCGTCCTGTTCTGTCTTTACTTAATTGTTAGTCCCTACGGCAAGATTAAACTCGGGAAACAAGAGGACAAGCCTGAATTCAGTTATTCCACATGGTTCGCCATGTTGTTTAGCGCAGGGATGGGCATTGGTCTTGTATTCTACGGAGCCGCTTCCCCCATTTCCCACTTCGCTAAGACTCCACCACTTGCAGAAGCCGGAACAACAGAAGCATTAAGAGACTCGCTTCGAATCACGTTCTTCCATTATGGAATTCATGCATGGGGCATCTATGCCATTGTGGCACTCGTCCTTGCCTACTTTAAATTTCGTCACGGGAAACCCGGGCTTATCAGCGCAACGCTTGAACCTATCTTTGGGGATAAGATGAAGGGGCCTCTCGGGAAAGCGATTGATGTAATCGCCGTATTCGCGACGATTGTCGGGGTAGCCACGACGCTCGGATTTGGCGCAGCTCAAATTAATGGAGGATTCTCTTATTTACTCGGTTATGAGAAGCAATTCTGGATTCAACTTCTCATCATCGTCGTCGTTACAGGGCTCTTCATGCTTTCCGCTTATACGGGAATCAGTAAAGGTATCCGATACTTAAGCAATGCAAATATGGGACTTGCGGCTGCCCTCTTCCTTCTGATGATCATAATCGGACCAACGCTCTACATTGCCAATTCGTTTGTAGACACACTCGGTTCTTATGTCCGTTCCTTACCAAGTGAAAGTCTTCGTCTCGCTCCAAACAACGACGGTCAGCAGCAATGGGTGCAGAACTGGACCGTCTTTTTCTGGGCATGGTGGATTGCTTGGTCGCCATTTGTCGGCATTTTTATTGCCCGTGTCTCTAGAGGACGTACAATCAGAGAATTCTTATCTGGTGTACTCCTTGTCCCATCCATTGTCAGCTTTCTTTGGATGGCAACCTTCGGCGTATCAGGCATTGACGTTCAACAAGCTGGTGCAGCAATTGCCGACCTCCCTGATGAACAGGCATTATTCGGTGTGTTCGATCAATATTCTCTGAGCATTGTCATGTCGATTATTGCCATGTTACTCATTGGAACGTTCTTTATCACATCAGCTGACTCCGCCACATTTGTTCTCGGCATGCAAACGACGAACGGTTCATTGAACCCGCCGAGAACGACGAAATTTGTGTGGGGTATTGCTCAATCGACTATTGCAGCGGTTCTACTCTATACAGGTGGGTTACAAGCATTGCAAAATGCGTTAATCTCAGCCGCCTTCCCATTTTCATTTATTATGCTATTGATGGTGTATTCGCTATACAAATCATTACGCCAAGAAAAGCTCGCTTCCGAACAACCATCGACGAGCAAATCGTATAGCGCCTCTGGATAAAGAAAGCGCCTCTTCTATATGAAGGGGCGCTATTTCTTTGCTTGCAATAGATAAGCTAAAGACAGAAAACATAAGGATGCAACGCCATACATCGTGCCAATCACCCATTTTGAGATCTCTTCATTGACGAAATAAAGGCCATAACCTAGGACGGCTGCCAAGATGCCAAGAATACCCATGGTTCTCTTCACACAGTCACCCCGCTTCTACTATAGTGTACGAATCACACTCGGCCATCTTTCCAAAAAACTCCCTCCTTAATAGGGAGGGAGTCAGGACTTACCTTATAGAGAGCGTTGTAAGATATCGAGTACACGCTCACCATTCATTTCTACGTAGGTACCAACGCCAGGCTTAATGAGCGTCTTCTCAACGATCGAATCGAAATCTTCATCTGTAATGTCGTAGTCACCAAGCGTACGTGGAGCTCCTAAAGAATCCCAGAATGCACGTAATGCCTCTGCCCCTTCACGTGCCACTTCTTCGTCAGATTTCCCTTCAGCAGAAATACCAAATACGTTTGTCGCTAACTGCTTCACGCGAGATGGGTCTTCTTCGATAACGTGGTGTAGCCAGTTCGGGAATAGAATCGCCAAGCCACCACCGTGCGGAATGTCATAAATGGCTGAAACTGCGTGCTCAATACGGTGCGTAGCCCAGTCTCCACCATCCGTACCGTTCTTCAACGTTTCATTGAATGCCGTTGTACTGATATACATCATCGTCTCTCGATATTCGTATGATTGAGGATTCTCAACTAACTTCGGCCCAGTCTCAATCGCTGTACGAAGTAACGATTCAATAAATCCATCAATCATCGGTGTGTTTGGAGTACGGTGGAAGTAATGCTCTAATGCATGGGACATGCTATCCACAATCCCGTATATCGTTTGATCCTGTGGCACCGAGAACGTGTATTCAGGATCTAGAACGGAGAATGTTGGAAAGGCATGGGGTGAACTCCAACCTAATTTATCATTCGTCTCCCAATTCGTAATAACAGATACCGGATTCATCTCAGAGCCTGTCGCTGCTAGAGTCAACACTGTTCCAAATGGAAGTGCGCTCTCAATTGGAGCCTGTTGTGTAATAAGGTCCCATACGTCCCCTTCATACGTTGCTCCAACCGCAATCGCCTTCGTACAGTCAATAACACTGCCACCACCGACCGCAAGCAAGAAGTCGATACCTTCACGCTTACAAATCTCAACACCCTTACGCACGGTCGTTAGACGTGGGTTCGGCTCCACACCCGTTAATTCAAATACAGTTGCGTCGACGTCATTCAGTTGCTTCATTACATCGTCGTAAACGCCGTTACGCTTGATGCTCCCACCACCATATACGAGTAAAACGTTTGCGTTCTCGGGAATCTCTTGCTGAAGTTGCTCCACTTGCCCTTTACCAAAGTAAAGTTTCGTCGGATTGTATTGTAAAAATGTGTTCATTGTGTCACCTCATCTATGTATCATCGTTCGCCTCATAGTGTAACACGTCACTTCCCATTTCACTCAACGAAAATGCTGATGGGTGTAATCGAGAAATTTGATAAGGAAAGGTGAACGACATCTTCAATCGCATAAAGTTCATTACGCTTTAGTTAACCATTCTTCATGCTTTTCTTCATCAGTTGTGCACTGACTCTCGCCACGATTGAACGGGATAGAAGTCTAGGCAGTAAAGCTGTCATCACATTTGATCTTCCATCTATAACGGAACTTTTGTTGCGGTGAAGTGCTCTTAGGCTTGTTTCGACTACCTGATGGGCTGTTCTCATCTTTCCAACCTTAATGGAATCCGGTGCATGGTCGAAGAAGTTCGTCTCAGTATTACCAGGGCATACTGCTAAGATACGTATTCCATCATCCTTGTACTCTTCATGCAGCCCTTCAGAGAAGGAAAGAACGAATGATTTAGTTGCTGCATAAATGGACATGTACGGAATCGGTTGAAATGAAGCCATAGAGGCAACGTTAATGATGTCCCCCTCTTGCCTTTCCACCATCTCCTCAAGCACAAGGTGCGTAAGTTTAACAACAGCATTTACATTCAGCATAACCTGCTGATGATTCTTCTCCAAACTACTCTCAAGCAACTTACCCGTATTCCCTGATCCAGCATTATTCACAAGTAAGTCGATTTGCAGACCTTCATTCTTAATCCTCTGATACACGTTCTCCGGTGCATTCCTTTCGCTTAAGTCTGTAGCAATCACAAGCACCTTAACTCCATAACGAACTTGTAAGTCATCTGCTATCGCATCCAGCTTATCTTGTGACCTTGATACGATAATTAAATTGTAGCCTTTCTCAGCCAATGTGTATGCATATTGGCGACCAATACCAGTTGAAGCTCCAGTAATACACGCTGTTTTCATTCTTCTCACCTTTTCTCTTGGTTGTTACAAATCACAAACATCTTCCACTTCAGCCACTAAAGATTTAATAAGCTCCACACTTTCTCCAATCGTGAGGCGATAAAAGCGTTGCGTGCCTACCTTCTCAAATTCAACGATGCTGTTCTCTCTTAAGATCTTTAAATGGTGAGAGATTGCAGGATGTGACAAATTGGAATGTTCCCGAATTTCCTTTACAGACATTTTCTCTTTTTGAGCAAGCGCTAAAATGATTTCCTGACGTGCAGGATCCCCAAATGCGTTAAATACAGGTGTGCACTGACTAAATAAATCTAAAGCCTTCTCATTCTTCATGCCAAGACCTCTCTTCATTACTTTTAAACTTTTAAACATTTAAAACTTTAAACATATAGAAATAAAACTGCAACACATTTGCATTTAAAGAAGCTCACTTTATACTAGATGAGCTTTCTCATTCGATTAATTTCGGTTGGAAGAGTGGTATATTATGCTCAAATGAATCGTGTATTTCCCTAATTCCTGAACTCCTCCTCCAACGTTTACTGTCTTTCAATAAGGTGAAAACTCCCTACATCCAATTTCAACGAAGGGGATCCTTATGCTGGAAACATTCATTACTCATATTCCGTCTACGCTTCTCCATGGACTACTGGCTATGCTGATTATGACCAGCTATTTCCGGGGGAATAATTCTCGACAATACCCGTCACTTTTCCTGATGATTAGTGTCCTGGCTGTCTTCTCACTAGACGTCCCTAAATTGTTCGGGATCGTGTCTCTTCACTCTCTTCTAATCGCTCCATTCATAGCTCTGGCTTTAGCTTTGTTCTTTAAGAACCAGTTACCATACAACCTGTTCTTCAATTGGGTTGGAATGTGCCTTGTCCTCATGATTGGTGGGATCTTGGTTGATGTGTGGGGCAACGGTGCGCATATCTTATATCCCATCGTTCGAAGCAATATTTCCTTTCCGATTCTAGAGGGGACAGCATTGGCTTTAAGTATTGGTGTGGTTAGTCTAGCACTTCTTGTTCAGTTAAGAAGACACGATTCTAAGTAAGCGACTTGAAGCTCATTCATCACCATTACAACTTTCAAACCTAAACGTTTACGTCCTCTTATCTCTCTTGGTCCCAGTTCTCCTTAAAGGTTAGGAGGACCCCTTCGCCCAAGACGAACCCTCATCTATTCAATCTTCTGGTACTATATTCCAGGGTGTTGTAAAAAAAAGACTCCCTCATCGGAAGTCTTTATACGCTCGTTTTCTTTCGGTAATGCTTTTTCGCCTTCGCTCGGTTCCCACATACGTCCATGGAACACCATCTCCGCTTGCCCTTCTTGTTGACGAACAACGCAAGACAGCCCTCGTTCTCGCACGCTTTCACTTTGTCTATCGTGCCTTCGCTCATTACATTCAATATTTCATAGGACAATAGAGCGATTAACCCGTCTGTTCCTTTCGATGAAGGCAGAGGAATTAAATGTTCTCCGTGCAATTCGAAATAAAGTGGCACTTCCTCTAAATTGCTGCTCAATCGATTAGAGAATTCCTCTTTCCCAAAGTCGCCATTGAAATAGGAACGGCACCAATCACGGAAAGATTGTAGTTCCCGAATGCCGATTGGCCCACTTTGAATGTGCTCCACTTGTTTCGTTATCAACTGGTTGTGCTCCACCATGAGCTCTAGCCAATAGGTTAAGTCTTCTTTGTCATGAAGCTGTTCCTTTATTTCTCCCCGCTCCATTTTCACTGTGTTAATGAAATTGATAAATGGATACTCTGAAAAATGGGAAAACGTCATCCGTTCTGCCATGGTAACCCACCTTTGTGTTTCTTTGTTGACATCTATTCTAACATAACGTAACATTCTAACCATCAAATAATTATTTAGTGGTTATAAAAAATGAACTACTACCAAGGAGGAAACAATCATGGCAATTACAAACGCTACTGACGCAACATTTGCAGAAGAAACAAAACAAGGACTAGTCCTAGCAGACCTAGGCGCACCATGGTGCGGACCTTGTAAAATGATCGCACCTGTACTAGAAGAAATGGACGCAGAAATGAGCGACCAAGTAAAAATTGTGAAGCTTGATGTAGACCAAAACCCAGAAACTGCACAAAAATTCGGTGTGATGAGCATCCCAACACTACTATTCTTCAAAGATGGCGAACTAGTAGACCAAGAAGTTGGTTTCAAACCGAAAGAAGAACTAGAAAACATCGTAAGCAAACACCAATAAGTAGTAGAAAGCCGAGCCGTCATTGCGACGGCTCGGCTTTTTTTGTTAATGAGGTTGGCTGAACATTAACTTTGTTCCCAATGTTTGTCGAACGCTACAAAACACCTGCTCCAACCTTACGAAAAGCATGTCACCCCACCTATTCTGTATATTTCTCACTATAACTATCACTCCCCTCTACTTTACCCCCTCACTCAATTTGGCTAGTAATCATTCTGAACAATCCGATACGAATACCACAACATCATTAGGCATTTTGATTTATTAACCCACTTAAAAATGCGCTAAAATACCCAATTTCCAATAGTTTAATTTACATTTTTATTATTTATTGTTATTTTTTTCAATGTTGTTCCAAATAAAATTTAGGAGAGTGTTATTTATCAAGAAAGTGTTTGTAAGTTTAGTATCTAGTTTACTGATTATTATGTCTATGGGTGCAACAGCGAATGCAGACTCAAATAAGAAACATGTTAATCCAATAACCACTACTGAGACACAAGAAATTGACAAACAACTTAAAGATGATCGAAATACTTTACGAGATGTTTTAGTTAAATATCTTGGAAAAGACTATATTGATCATATCTCTTATACTACTGAATATAATGAAACCAATGAAAATAGCAAGCTAGTAGTCCATTATAAAAATGAAAACACTAAAATTACGCAAGTGAAAAAAGAGCTCCAAAAACGACTAGCAACAAAAATAAAATTCAATAAAGTTGACTATACACACGAGGACTTAAGCAAGTTCACATCACAGATGAATAAAAAGATTGAAGACAATGGTGAGATTGATAAATTAGCTGGCTTTGACCCTGACGCTCATAAAGAGAAAATTTATATCCAATATGTGAATAGTTTCAACGAATCTACAAAGAAAGAGTTAAAGAATATATTTGAAAAAGTTGAATTTGTAAAGACTGAAAGCAAACCTCAGAGTACTATCGCTAGAGATAAGGACTACAACAAACTTGGAGGTGGTCTAGCAATCGATATAGGCGGTGGTTTTTGCACCACTACTGGCGTAGCTAGTAAAGGGGGAAGCTGGTTTGTACTTACTGCTGGCCATTGTCTAGAAGGAGATAATAGTACTATATCCCAATATAATGAACCCCTTGGTACTGATCATTCTACGTTAGTAGGTAGAGGTGTAGATGCGGGTGTAGTAAAAGTTAGACAGAATATGAGTAACATAAAACGCTATGCTTATGACGGTCTTTACCTCCATGCAGAGAACGATAGAGACTATGATGCAAAATTCAAAAGCGAAGATCCTGCTGGACTTGGAGACGAAGTAACTATGTCTGGAGTAACGTCTGGTGTTCAAACAGGTGTTGTTACTGATATGTATACTGAAGTTAACTATGAAGAGCTACCTGTACTTCAAAAAGTCAGAGTTGCTACCTATAGTTCCGATAACGGGGATAGCGGTGCACCTGTATTCACTACTGCATATGGTGGAAATAAAATTTCTGGAATACATAGTGGTTCCAATTCGTATAAAGGAGAAGCTTATTTCACGCCGATAGAAGATGTTGAGGAAGAATATTCTACGAGTGAAGCTACTTTTGATTTTTATCAAGGTGATGAAGCTATACTAATAGACTAAATAAAAGTGATTTAATATCCTCAAGGCTAGTAGAATATATAGCCTTGAGGATGTTGTATTTTAAGAGTGTGTTTACATGTCTAACACCCTATCATCCAAAACCCTGACATTCTCTTTCGAAAAGCAATTGACACCTTCTACTCTCTACCCAATCTCACAAAAGTGCAAGCCCATCGTACATTCTCCCCCTATCTACACACGCTCAACAAGCGTCGCCACACCATGTCCTCCACCCACACATAAGGTAGCTAATCCTGTCTTAAAGTCTCGTCTCTTCATTTCATACAACAAGGAGACGAGAATACGGGCGCCAGAAGCTCCGATGGGATGACCAAGAGCGATGGCTCCTCCGTTGACGTTCACCTTATAGTCGCCCCAGCCAAGCTCCTTTTGTACGGCTAGCGTCTGGGCTGCAAACGCTTCATTGGCTTCGACTAAGTCTACATCCTTCAAGGAAAGCCCAGTTCGCTCAAGCAGCTTACGAGTGGCGAAGGCTGGGCCGATTCCCATGATGCTTGGGTCAACCCCAACACTCGCGTTCCCTTTAATGACCGCGAGCGGCTCCACTCCAAGCTCATGTGCCTTCTCCATCGACATAAGGACGACCGCTGCTGCACCATCGTTAATGCCTGAAGCGTTCCCAGCCGTTACCGTACCTTCTTGGTCGAAAGCAGGACGAAGCTTCCCGAGAGACTCCACCGTAGTTCCTTCGCGCGGATGTTCGTCCACCTCGAATGGAATGGCTTCTCCTTTTCGTTGTGGTACTGGAACGGCTACGATCTCTTCCTCGAACCGCCCTGCCTCAATGGCAGCAAGGGCACGATGCTGGCTTCGTGCTGCATATTGGTCTTGTTCTTCACGAGAAAGGTCATATCGCTTCGCCAGATTTTCTGCTGTAATACCCATATGATAGTCGTAGATGGCACACTGCAATCCATCTTGAATCATGCTGTCAACAACTTGACCATGCCCCATCCGATAACCGTCTCTTCCCTTTGGAAGCAGATAAGGAGCTTGTGACATATTTTCCATTCCACCTGCTACGACGACCTCTCTATCCCCAGTCTGGATCGCTTGGGAAGCTAAGTGAACCGCCTTCAACCCTGAGCCACATAGCTTGTTAATCGTCATGGAAGGCACTTCTACCCCGAGTCCAGCTTTAATCGCCGCTTGTCGAGTTGGATTCTGACCGAGCCCAGCTTGCAGCACATTTCCCATGATAACTTCATCCACAGCCAAGTCCTCAACACCGACCCGCTTTAAACATTCTTTAATTACAACCGCTCCTAGCGTCACAGCAGAGACATCCCTTAATCCCCCACCGAACGTTCCGGTTGCCGTTCGAGCTGCTGCAACAATAGCCACTTCTTTCATTCCATCCCCTCCATGGCAAAGACGGGTGGAAGAACCCGCCTTAAGATTAAATTCCTAAACCTAATGAAAAGAGTACAATCGCTAACGCTAACCCTAGTAACGGAACAATGACCGTGAGCGCGCCTACTGCACCATAGGCATCCGCATGCGTTTCTCCACAAATCGCTCGGATTGTTGTCACAACGTATCCATTGTGCGGTAGAGAATCGAGTGCACCTGAAGAGATAGACACAGTACGGTGAAGTGCCTCTGTGTTTACGCCCATATCTAAATAATGCGGTGCAAGAATTGGCAACGCAATGGCCTGACCACCTGAAGCAGACCCAGTTAATCCAGCGATTACACTGACGGCAATAGCTCCTCCAATCAACGGGCTGCCTGGTATGCTTGTCATCGCATCAACCGCCGTTTGAAAGGCAGGCACGGCCTTTGCCACGCTACCAAATCCAACAACCGCCGCTGTGTTCCCTATGGCAATCAACGCGCCAACTGTTCCAGCAGACAAGGCACCGAAGAAATCGTTAAAGTATTTATAATTCAACGCATAACCAGCTAGAATCCCTCCAAGCAACGCGACAATCAGCGCCGATTGCTTCAAGGAGTCGT
Organism: Pontibacillus halophilus JSM 076056 = DSM 19796; assembly: GCF_000425205.1. GTDB lineage: Bacteria > Bacillota > Bacilli > Bacillales > BH030062 > Pontibacillus_A > Pontibacillus_A halophilus. Next base: position 98,295 of record NZ_AULI01000011.1, read on the forward strand.
GGAAGATAAATGAGAGCACAAGTACCACGACGAGTGGGAGGATGCCCATTACTGGATTTGGTAGTTTCCGATTCTCCACTTGCGGGTCTTCTTCACGACCAACGAACGTCTCACCTCGATCTACTGCCTTACCAATCATTTTGCGTAGCCACCAGTAGCCGAATGCGGCCATGAACAAGGCAACAATTATACTCACTTCCCAACCTGCATAAGGCGAGGTGTCTAAATATTCAATTGGAATCCAGTTTTGGATTTCTGGGGAACCAGCAGATGTCATCGTAAATGTCACGGAACCAAACGCAAGTGCGGCAGGTATAAACCGCCTTGGAAGGTTTGCCTCCTTAAACAAGCTAACTGCCATCGGATAGACTGAAAAGGCAACAACAAACAGACTAACCCCGCCGTAAGTCAGAATGGCACAAGCGAGTACGATGGCAAGCACGGCACGTTGCATGCCAAGCTTTCCTACAATCCATTTCGAGACACTGTCCGCTGAACCACTATCTTCCATCACCTTGCCAAATAAGGCTCCAAGTAAGAACATTGGAAACCATGACGCTACGAAGCCCGAGAACCCGCCCATATAGTTGCCGACGAGATTCGCAGCTCCCTCCGGAGCCGTCTGTGGAAACAAGTCCAACCCTCCGAGAACGCCAACAATGATGGCACAGAGTGGACCCGCTATAAGTAAGTTCATCCCTCTTAACGTTAGAATAATTAAGAGTGCTAATCCCCCGATTAATCCAATCATACTTAACACGGTCGCCCCAACTCCCTTAGTCTCTTAGATGTGTTTAATAGGCATCTAGCTTCAGTTCTTCAGAGATGATGAGCGCTGGTTCTGTCGTTGCTTCGACCTCCCCCAAACTGTAACCGCTCGCAATCTCGACCAGCTTCAACCCTTTTGATGTTACGTCCATGACCGCTCTCTCTGTAATAATCCGGTCCACTACCCCCACTCCCGTCAATGGCAACGTACACTCGTTTAAGATCTTCGACTCTCCCCGTTTGTTGACATGGTCCATGATGACAATGACACGCTTGCTGCCATGAACAAGGTCCATCGCCCCTCCCATGCCTTTCACCATCTTCCCAGGAATCATCCAGTTCGCTAGGTCTCCTGTTGCAGAAACTTCCATTCCACCAAGAATAGCCAAATCTATGTGACCACCACGAATCATAGCGAAGGATTCAGCGCTATCGAAATAGCATGCGCCGGTCGTCGCAGTGACCGTTTCTTTCCCTGCATTGATTAAGTCTGCGTCTACTTCCTTCTCAGTCGGATACGGGCCTATTCCAAGAAGACCGTTCTCCGATTGAAGCATAACCGTCTTCCCCCCGCCGATATAATTCGCTACCATGGTAGGCATTCCAATCCCGAGATTCACATAATCACCAGACTTAATCTCACGTTCAGCCCTTCTTGCAATTCGTTCGCGATTCGACATGGGTCCACTCCCCCTTTAAGACGACGCGGTTGTGAGCCGCTCAATCCGTTTTTCCTGATTTCCAACAATTAATCCTTGTACATACACACTCGGCGTGTGAATCTCATTCGCGTCAAGCTCCCCGGTCTCAACCAGATACTCAACTTCAGCGATAGTGCGCTTACCAGCTGCCGCCATGAGTGGGTTAAAGTTACGAGCTGTCTTGTTGTAGATTAGATTCCCAAGTCGGTCACCCTTGTAAGCTCGTACAAGGCTCCAATCTGCTGTAATGGCTTCTTCTAATAAGTACGCTTTTCCATTGAACTCCCTAACTTCTTTCCCTTCTGCTACAGGCGTCCCTACTCCAGCTGGTGTGTAGAAGGCGGGGATTCCCGCTCCACCTGCTCGAACTCGTTCCGCAAGCGTCCCTTGTGGAATAATATCGACTTCAAGTTCACCATTTAATAACTGGCGTTCAAACTCTTTATTCTCCCCAACATAGGAGCCTATCATTTTCTTGATTTGCTTGTTTAATAGGAGCAGCCCAAGTCCCCAATCATCCACTCCGCAGTTGTTCGATACGACGGTTAAGTCCTTCACTCCGCTCTTGGCAAGCGCTACAATGAGATTCTCAGGGATGCCACATAGTCCAAATCCACCAACGAGCAGGGTATCCCCGTCTTTAATCTCCGCTACAGCATCCTCACATGATTCGTATAAGACCTTCACTCAAATCCCTCCTTCTACATGGCCTATCCTATGTGTATGCATAAGTCGTCCAACTATGAAGCGTGTAAGGATGAAAGATCCATAGTTTTGATTGTATTAATTACGTTTAAATCTCTAAATCAAGGGAAAAGGAATAGATGAACCTTTAAGAAGATTCTAGTAATAGAAGGGAAGTAGGATGAGGTGAATCCACTCGTTTCTGTTGTGACGCCCGTGTTTAATGGAGAAAGGTACCTTTATGATTGCGTACAGTCCGTGCTTAAACAGACGTACTCCAATTGGGAAATGATCCTTGTCAACGACGCGTCAACAGATGGAACCGCTCACCTCTTAGAAGACTTGTCTAAAGACGACAAGCGGATTAAACCCGTCTCCCTCATGTATAACCGTGGAGCTGCTTATGCAAGAAATGAAGCCATACGAAGAGCGAATGGAAAGTATGTCGCCTTCCTTGATTGCGATGATTATTGGCACCCGGACAAACTTAGGAAGCAAATTCAGTTTATGGAACAGTATCATCATCCATTTACATACACAAACTATGCTCTCGTGAATGAGCGCGGCGAACTACTTGAAGAAATGACACTTTCTCCGACGTTGACTTACCGAGATTTATTGAAACGAAATAGCATTGGCTGTCTCACAGTCATCTTAAACCGTGAACACTTTCATGAATTACACATGCCGTCGATTGGCCATGAAGATTACGCCACTTGGTTGCAATGTCTAAAGGAGATTGATGGAGCGTATGGGTTAGAAGAGTCGCTTGCTTCGTTTCGAGTTCGTAAGCAATCGCTTAGCTCCAATCGTTGGAAGGGATTAAAGTGGAGATGGGGCGTTTATCGCTACCAAAGGCTTAACTATGTACAATCTTGTTATTATATGGTCAGTCATACCCTACAATCAAAGTTGAGGTAGTAAGGAACGAACGTCCTCACTACCTCCTTCAATGATGAACAGGATTACAAGACTCTAGTTCTTTACCTTTCTAGTAATAGAGTTGGTTGGAATATACATTCCCTACCCTTCTACTATTCCACATTCTACTTTGTTCATATCCTTCCTCCGCTTCGATTGCATCGGCCTTTGTAGGATGAACAGTTCCAAATGGGTGGTTAGGCGGTGCGTAAATAGAATAGAGCTTCATAGGTGTATTCCCTGTATTCGTCACATTGTGCCACGTTCCAGCTGGAATAATGATGGCATCATCATCAAACACGCGTCGCTCGAAATCAAGCGCCTCCTTACGTCGTCCCATTTGTACAAGACCTTCGCCCTGCTCAATTCTTAAGAACTGATCCACATCTGGATGAATCTCTAACCCGATGTCCTCACCTGGTGCGATGGACATTAACGTAAGTTGAAGGTGGGCACCCGTCCACAACGCCGTTCGAAAATTCTCATTTTGCTTTGTTACCTTCTCAATATTTACGACGTACGGGTTTCGTCCATTGTCTTTTAGATTCTGTTCTCTGTAATTAGCAGGCCAAGACACAGGAGCTGGATAGACAGGTACTGGCATCGAAGTCATCCCATACCTTCTTTCCATCATGGTCCGTTGACAACCGTAATGCGGGTGACACCCATACATGACGTGATACATTTCTCTCAGTCCCCTCATGTTTATATACCGTATCGTATGCAGGGAGAGTCATAAAGTCCCTGATTGCGAACCCAACAATTCACGAAGATGAGCGTGACGAAGAACAACAATAACAATTAAAATCTGTACGATCAGGAGGGCAACGATGTCCAACGGTTACAATTATTCCTCGACCGATTTCAAGTCTTTACACACAGCTTCTCATAAGCTGTTCGAATCCATTTGCCAGTACCTTAACGTAAATAGTGCTTACGTTGCCAGGAAAGGCAAGGATGCCATGATTGTCATTAGCTCCTATAATGCTAAGGACGTCATGGTACAAGAAGGGTTTTCCATCGATTATGGTGATAGCAATTGCCAACACGTCCTTTCAAGCACGTATCATTCAACGTCAAATTTGCTAAGTGATGAGCAGACGAAAAACCTCAAGTTTAATATGGACGAGCAAGTAAAGGGATTTCTAGGTGTTACATTAATGGATACGAACGGCAAAACGTTCGGAACGTTATGCGTTCTAGATAAAGAAGAGAAAACATTTAGCGATGAAGATGTAGAGTTCTTAAAGTCAATGGCAGATGTGTTGTCTCACTTAATTGAACTCGACGAAACGAAATACAACATGGCATTCTTGAATGTTCCAATCGTACCAATCACAGAAGGAGTTTCCATTCTAACCCTACAAGGCATCATTGATGAGAACCGTGCTGATAAAATACTAAGGACGGTGTTAGAGTATGGTTCCAAGCATAAGATTGATTACTTTATCGTGGACCTATCTGGACTCGTCATACTTGATGGACAATTCCCTCAAGTAATCGTTAAACTTGTACAATCGTTAGAAATGATGGGGATTACTACAATTATGACTGGGATATCCCCCGCAAGTGCCATGCACGATGGGACGAACACTCAACTCACTCAGTTAAATACCAAGACCGTCTTTAATTTAGAAGCTGCATTACACTATATTGGCTTCTCGCTGATTGAATCCTAAGTCAGCATACTCTTATGAAGGGGTGTAGGGCGACGGCCCCTATCCCCCCTGGAATTCCGCGCAATCTATCGACCACATCCCCCCCCTTTTCACCCCTTGATTCTTCCTTTACTTTGAGCAGAACATACAATGGGCAACTAAGAAAGCGATGATACTCCAAGCCACCGTTATCCTCACCGCCTTACTCACCATCATCTTAGGCCACTATATATGGCTAAACTTTGAGCCTCACCAAGCGAATTCTAGAACGAACCTCTATAATGATCATGACTACATAAAAAACCGACTTTCCTAGTGAAAGCCGGTTCAAATGCTTATCTTATAGATCAGACCTCATTAACAGGTATAAGAAATAAGGCGCCCCTACAATAGAGACGACAATCCCTACTGGTATCTCGTTCGGAGCAAGTAGATTACGAGACACAATGTCTGCCCCTACGAGAAGTGCTGCTCCGAGCAGAGCTGAAGCAGGAATAATGAGTTGATATTGCCGTCCTACGAGACGACGAGCAATATGTGGAGCAAGCAATCCTAAGAAGGAAATTCCTCCACCAACCGCCACACCTGCAGCTGCAAGCGAGATACTTGCAAAGAGCAATTTCCGCCTTTCTTTATCAACTTGGACACCGAGCCCAGTTGCCACAGAAGCCCCAAGTTCAATCACATTTACAAAGCGGGCCTTATACATAGAATATGGGATGAAAACAACAATCCACGGGAGAATCGCGAACACATACATCCAATTCGACCCCCAAATACTCCCTGTTAACCAAACAGTCGCTGCCAGAAAGTCTTGAGGATTCATGATGAGTTGGAAGATGATAATCAGGGCTGAAAACCCTGCCGATACGCCAATTCCAACTAAGATTAGTCTAGTAGGGTGTAACTCTCCTCGCTTCGTCGCCAATGAATAAATAAGGATAGCGGCTACAAACGCCCCTACAAAGGCCGCTAACGGCATCATAAGTACAGAGCCCATTCCAGTAATGACACCATTTGAACTTCCCGACCAAAGGTGCATGTACATAATCACAGCTAATCCAGCCCCTGAATTAATTCCTAGAATGCCAGGGTCTGCAAGTCCATTTCGTGATACCCCTTGAAGCATTGCTCCGGAGACGGCAAGTGCCATTCCTACTAACACCGCAACCGTAATGCGAGGTAGTCGGAGGGTGTAGAGTGCCACTTCTTGCTGCGTTGTACCTACACCGATAAGTGTGCGAACAACTTCAAGAGGGGTCATTGGAAATACCCCTACATTCATACTTAATAGAATCGTTCCAATCACAAGTGAGAGTAAGACAATCAAGACCGCAACTGGGGTTAATCGCTTCATCGAAGTCCACCCCCGTCTCTACGAGCTAAGTATAGGAAGTACGGAACTCCGATGAGCGCAGTCAAAGCCCCTACTGGAATTTCACTAGGCGGGTTAATGGAACGAGCGGCAATGTCAGCAGTCGTTAACAAGAGTGCACCAAAGAGCCCAGCCATAGGAATTACCCACCGATGGTCATACCCCATAAGCATCCTCGTAATATGAGGGATTACAAGGCCGATAAACCCAATCGTCCCCCCAATGGCTACGGCGCTACCGATTAAGAGTAACGAGGCAAGTCCGCCTAGTAGGCGTACACGTGTCAAGTTCTGGCCAAGTCCGATCGCCGTCTCTTCTCCAAATACGAGTACTGTTAGGGAACGAGCAAGATACAAAGCGATTCCCGTTCCAATAAGGATAAAGGGGAGCGCGAACAAGACACCTGTCCACGTTAAATTGGCAAGTCCTCCTGCAAACCAGAAGCTCACGTCTTGAGCCACATTAAAGTAGATGGCCATACCAGATGAGAGGGAATGCAACAACGCCCCAACAGCAGCACCCGCAAGGGCAAGTTTCACTGGAGTCAGTTTCCCTTTCGCCATACTCCCAACTCCAAATACAAGTGCCGCTCCAAAGACAGCACCTAAGAAGGACATTCCGAGCAAGCCAAGGTATGGGAGTTCAGGCAGTAGCACGTACGCGATCGCAATGGCAAATGCTGCTCCATCCGTAATGCCAAGGACAGTCGGAGAAGCAAGCGGATTGTTCGTTAAGGCTTGCATAATCACACCTGCAATCGCCATGGCAACGCCAACTAGAACCCCAGCCAACACTCGGGGAATCCGCAGTTCAACTATAATTTTTGATTCGATTGTTTCTGAATTCTGAAGCCATGTCTCCTTGATGTCTACCCAGGTAATATCAGCTGATCCGACCATGAGGGAGACAATACTCGCTATAATTAAGCAAGCAATCGTCAGAAACAAGATTGAGATATTTTTCATCGATGTGTTCCCCTTACGTACAGTCATCCTAAATAGGAAAAGAGTAATGAACTCAATCATTACTCTTTTCTTCTATAGTGATTCTACTACCTTGTCCACTACCATGTCACTTGCTTTCGGTCCGTGACCCATGTGCCAGATATCGAAATCAACATTATAAATTTGGTCTTTCTGCACAGCAGTCAGCTCAGACCAAATGCTACTGTTCTTAAGCTCTTCTAGTTTCTTATCACTTTGAACGAGCATAAAGATATGGTCTGGATTAATTTCAGGAAGTTTCTCAAGCGCAATTTCAGTATACGCTTCCTCGTCACCTGGCATTTCTGCAGGTCTAGCTAAGCCAAGGTCGTTGTATAGCATGGAGTAGTTACGCATGCCATAGTAGCGTAGCTCTTTCTCCCGAACACGTAGGACCATAACCGTCTCATCGCCGATGGCTTCATCAAGCGTTTGTTTGGCTTCTGCTGCTTTCTCGTCGAACTCAACAAGTACTTCTTCTGCGCGTTCTTCTTCCCCAACAACTTCAGCCGTTCTTTGGAAGGAAGTTTGCCAATCCTCATCAAACCCATTCTTCAAAATGACGGTTGGTGCCATGCCGCTTAGTTGCTGCTCAACCTTTGAATGGAATTTGTCTACCCCGATAATGAGGTCTGGGTTGGCGTTTAGAATCGTTTCCATACTTGGTTCAACCGTGTTCCCGAGGCTAGTTGTATCCTGAAGGTCCTCCTTCATGAAAGCCGGGAACTCTTCTCCACTCATAATTGGTCCTGCATGAGGCGTTATACCAAGCGTTAACAAGTGGTCCATCAAATAGGGCTGCAATACCGCAATATTCTCAGCATTTGCTGGAATCTCAACCTCTCCGTTCTCTGCTTCGTAGGTTGTCGTTTCAGATGCCGCTTCTTCTCCCTCGTTCTCCTCGTTGCTTTCATCGTTCCCACCACAAGCAGCAAGAACCAGTAACAGCATGGCCATTAAGGCGAACCATAGGGACCGTTGTTTCCTCTTCATTGTGTCATCCTCCTATTCGTATCAAGCAAAGGCGTGTTGTATTTGTGTCATGCGAGAGTCATGCGTGTGCTTTGGACACGTATGACAATAGAAGTTCTCAGGTAGGCAATGATTGTAACAACATACTTTGCGTATGCGAACGTGCTCGCCTTCTAAGACAGGGTGCTCCACTTGGTCGAACTCCATCTGAAACGGATTACGCTTCATTCCAAATAACTCAGCCGGAACTTCAGAAGTGATATACGTGTAGTCATCCCATACTCTAGCTTGCCATTCAGCTCCCATACGTTTGTACATCCGCTTATAATGACCATCTACAGCATACGCCAAGTGTGTCCAAAATAATTTCGCAGGTAGCCCTGTTTCCTTTCCTAGCTGGTCAATCACAGGTTGAATTAAGTTTAGAACCAAGCCCCGCACATAGTGCTCTCGTGCGAACTCTCGTTCCGAAGTCACTTCTACTAGTTGAGAAGGAGTAACGTAGAAGTTAAACCCTTTCTTTCGAAGTTCAACCTCTACTTCATTCCATTGCACAGGCAGCTGCTGATCGAACAGCGTAAACGCACTCAAACAGGCATTCACATAGGAAAGACGCTTCACAATTAAAGACCCTGTAACAACAGCCGTTGGCGCCTCGAAATGGTCCATCACATCTTGGAAGAACGCTTCCCACTCAGTATGCCCTTCAAGTGCATCACCTTTGTAAAGTGATCCTACTTTCGTATGTATGAACACGTGCTGTGCGCCCAAAGTCTCTCGTAGTTCCTCCATCTTCCCACCTGCTTACCGAAAAAGTATAGTCTAACAAAATCTTAATCTATATTGATAATCATTGTCAATAAAGGAACGAGAACGACTCTCACTATGATGGATTCACATTAGCTTGTCTCACTACTCTCCTTCCGCGCAATTGCTTCACCTACCCGTACAGACTTCTGCAAGCGAATCTCATCTAGAAATTGAACCGTTCCCTTCTCAACAAGCAGCACAACCGTCGAACCAAACGAGAAGTATCCAACCTCTTCTCCTTTGTTCAATGTGTCTCCTTTGTGAGTGAGCTCAATCGAGTTGATCCACATCGCCCCTACTTTCACAAACGCCAAACGGCTCCCGTCATGTTCGGCAAGTTCGGTAATAACCCGGTAGTTTCGGGAGATGGGAGACTTTCCAAACCGTAGTCCCCACTTATTCACAGGATACGACGTCGCCCCACGCTCATACTGCGTCACGATTGTACCGGTTGTCGGAGCATGAATACGATGGTAATCACTCGGACTTAAATAAAGAACCATAAACCGCCCATTCTTGTAGCGTTGCGCCAACTCTTCATCATCAAGTAGCTCTTCCACTGAATACGTTTGACCCTTCACTTCGATAGCCGTCTCCTTAATCACCCCGAATTGTTCCACTACACCATCGACCGGACTAACTAGAACATCCACTTCATTATGAATCGGACGTGCGTCGTCGTACAGCTTTCGTACGAAGAATTGTTGCAACGTTTGGAATTCATGCAAGGACTGTACAGATTCATCCATATCGACACGAAGCACCTTCTTGTACAAGGGGATTAAATGCCTGCTCGCCTTAGATTCAGTAAACCGCTTAAGTCCACTCGAAAGAAAACGACCGTTCATCAATCGAATTACGCTTTGATAAATTTGTCGCCTCACCTTCTCACCTCCTATCTATCCCAATCGTTTCTCAAACTCTCTATTCCTATCCCTAGAATACATAAAGAAGGGGAACGTCAGTCGCTCCCCTTCTGTTCACCGTATGTCCACTCGCAAAACATCAATAAGCGGAATTTCAACGCGCCTACGGTCTTCAACCGTTCTTCCTTTAATTAATCGATGCTCATGTTGAATCGATAGAAGCTTCAATCTCTCATAAGTAGTATCAAACCCATTATGGTAGGTTACCTCTACCGTTAAATCATCATTTAGCGCACGCTGCAATTTGAAATCAATCTCGACCGCCTCATCTTCAGCAATAATCCCTCTCTCAACACGTTCATCTTCCTTCCACATTTTCCTAAGCATCTCGACATGCTCAGGCAGCATGAGGCTGCTCCACTTTTTTGTTCCTCTGTCTTTCAAGTCATCCTTCTTCATCCATATCCCCTCCCACAATACGAACATTTGTTCTTATTATAGCGAGTGATGGATTACTTGTACAGAGGAAAATTTGTGAATAGCAGCGAAAACCACCCTTTCGCTACACATCTTCACGGCTTTCCATTGACTCATTCTGTTGAGCTTTGTACGCATAGATTGATTTCCTCCACAAGCCCGCAACCCCAATCATGACAAGGAGTTCTAGGAACAATGCCCACCATAGTATAGGATGAACTTGAGACAACGGACCGCCACCTACACCCATAGTCGAGAACTTCCCTAACCATACAAGTTGACCATACATGACAATTGCCATAAGCTGCGTCGTCCAAGCGACAAGAAAGAATCCAATCAATTTGTACAACCATTATCCCCCTTTCTTCACCAATGTCATAAATAAGCTATTTGGGTCATCCTTATAGGGAGTGAAAGGCGGACAGTACTGAAATCCATACTGTTCATACAAATTTCTTGCAGGGATGAAATAATCTTGCGCACCAGTCTCAAGACTGACGCGCTCATACCCTCGAGCGTCTGCCTCCGTGAGGATATGCTCTAACATCCTTCTGCCCACACCACTCTTGAGTACACGCGACGCTGTCTTCATAGACTTGATCTCACCGTGTACCGGAGAAAGCTCCTTTAATGCCCCACATCCGAGCAACTTCTCTCCCTCCCACATGGTCCAAAAGGTAACATCTTCCCCTGCCAACCGACTACTATCAAAGGCATGGCGACTCTCCATCGGTGAGACGAAAGCCATCTGTTGGAGATGTTCCTGAAGCAAAGCCTTCACGGCTTCAATCTTAAGTCCACCTTGTTTAATCTTCACCGTCTATCACTCCCTCAAGAGGTTACATTCTATAGAAATACATGGTTCCCTCCCTCAAATCTCTAACCTTCCTATTCATGCTAGTGTCTAAATTACATAGAAAAAAATGGATGTAGATTCGTGTCGTGGTATTGTTTAAATTAATGAGACTTATGCCCTTATCCCATACAAAGCTCATTGGGAGGAGACGTTTATGAAACAAATAAGAGTAGGTTCTTGGACCATTGAAGTTGATGTTCATCAAACGAAAGAATTTTATAACGCTTATCACCTCATTACTGAGGATTGTCCTTGCGATTATTGTGCCAATTATGTAGTAGCCTGCGAAACGTTATCGCGAGAAATCAAAGAGCTCTTTCAGCTACTTGGTATTGATCCTCATAAGGAGGGAGAGGTTTCTGAGTATATGGAGAATGAAGATGGTACCCATTTATACGATGCCTTTTATCACCTAGTCGGAAGAATAGTAGAAGAACCTAACGATTCTGCTCCCCATAAAACAGAGGACGAGTTCTCATCACTTCATGAACACGAGATTCATATAGCTTTCAGTAACGACTTAGCGCTAGTACCAGAAGGCTTTCCAAAGCCAATCATTCAGCTGGAGATTCAATTGAACTTGCCTTGGTTAGTAAACCAACAGGATAAAGAAGAGAACTCCCCATAAATGGAAAGTTCTCTTCAAGTTGCTATTTAATCGACCCTTTCATTACGCCACTAATGATCCATTTCTGTGCAAAGACGTACACAAGAACCATTGGTGCGAGCGCCATTAGATACGAAGCGAATGCTAAGTTGTAGTTCGTACTAAATTCAGACTGGAAGATGTATTGAACGAGCGGGAGCGTCGCATAGTCAGGGTCACTTAAGATGACAAGCGGTAGCATGAAATCGTTCCATGCCCATAGACAGGTGAGAATCCCAACAGTTGCGTTCATAGGTGTGAGCAACGGGAAGATAACCCGCCAGAATACTCCCCACGTACTTGCACCATCAATGATGGCCGCTTCTTCCAACTCTTTCGGAATCGACTTGATATACCCAACGTAGATAAAGACGTTGAACGCTAGTCCGTAGACAACATAGAGCAAGATGAGACCAATCGGATTATCAAGATTCCAAACCGCTGTCTGCTTTACAATCGGCAGCATAATGATTGGGAACGGGACGAACATTGCACTTACGAAATAATAGAATAGAAACTTATAGAAGCGCTTATGCATGTTCCTTGCAATTGCGTAAGCGACGAGCGAGTTCGACAAGAGCGTAAAGAGTACAACGAACAGCGTCACCGTCACACTATTGAACAACGCCCCGAAGAAATCCGTCATCTGAATGGCATCAATGAAGTTTTGGAACCGCCATTGATCTGGCAACGATAGCAATGGGTCGGACATTTCCTGAGGTGTTTTCAATGCGATGGTGATGGTTAAGTATAATGGAAGCAGTACGAGCACTGTTCCGACAATTAACAGGGATGTGACGAGCCAGTTTTTCCGTCCTTGATTCATTACATCTCCACCTCCCGTTTCTGAAGCACGCGAATTTGAAAGACTGATATGATGACGATAATAATGAAATAGATGACTGCATTGGCAGATTGATAGGCAAACTCTCCACCTTCAAAGCCACCCTTATAAATTAACAATGAGATTGATTCAGTAGCCTGACCAGGTCCCCCATTCGTTAGGGCAACAATCTGATCAAATGCCATTAGGAAGTTCTTCATTGCTAGCACCATATTAATCGTAAAGAATGGTGCGATGAGCGGGAATGTAATCTTCAAGAACTTCTTCCATGCATTGGCCCCGTCGATGTCGGCGGCTTCATACACATCTTCTGGAATCGTTTGTAGTCCGGCTAAGTATAGAATCGTGTTAAAGGCTGTAGCTTGCCACACAGTCATAATGACCACACCTAACCAAGCCAAGTCAGGATCTCCTAGGATGTTCTTCGCCAGTGACTCAAAGCCAGCCCATTCCATAAGGTCTGGTAGGAAATGCGTAAAGATAAAGTTAAAGATGAACCCGACAATTAGAATGCTAAGAATGTTCGGCAAGAAATAAAGTGCACGAAGCGTCTTACGAAACTTGATCTTTGCATTCAACCCCATCGCAATCGCTAAACTGAAAATATTTACGAGGATGGTGGAGACGATTGCAAATTTAAATGTAAACCAATAAGCGTTTAGAGCACGACCATCTTGAAATACATTTAAGTAGTTCTTGAAGCCGACAAAGTCCCACTCCCCATATCCACGCCAGTTCGTAAAGCTGTAGAATACGCCTTGCAATACGGGGTACGTATGGAACACGAAGAAGATGATGACAGCTGGCATAGCCATGAGTAAAAATGCGCGTTGACGAGATTTCATGTTTCGTTCCTCCCCTTTTTAACGTCGAATGACTTTCTCCCATTCACGGTCCATCTTGTTCAAGAAAGCGTCCTGGTCTTTCTCAATCAGAAACTCTTGAATGAGGTTCGGTGCTTGCATTCCGCTGGGATAGTAGTGATCCGGGAAACTCGTAATCTCGTTGTTGGCAATCTTCTGCTGTACGCCACTCAGTACCTCATCTCCTTGTTCGACTCCTTCAATCGCTGAGAACGCGTATTGCTCTTCAATGTACTGTTTCGCCTGCTCATCTTCCATCATAAACTCAACAAACTGACGCACCTCATCGGGATGGTCTGTCTCCTTCAATGACGTAATCATCACATCGACACCAGAAATAAGTTCATTTTCTTCTCGATTATTGGTCACAGGCATCGCAAATGTACCGAGTTCAATGTCTGGGTTTACCTTCTTCAGTTCAGGAATTGCCCAGTTCCCTTGGAAGTAGAAGAGCGCTTCCCCATTTGCAAAGGCATTGTTCCCATCGTTGTAGTTGTACTGGAAGTTGTCTTTCAGTCCGTAATCAAGCAAGGTAAGCATCTTCTCGGTTACTTCAGAATAATCATCTTGGAAGCTAGCTTCTCCATTTGTCTTCTTCTCTGCAAATCGGTCTGGCTCTAAATTTCCCGCTACAGCATTCCAAGGAATCATTCCTGTCCACGCATCCTTAAGCGTGAAATAAACCGGCGTGACCCCTTCCTCTTGTGCCGTTTCTAAGGCAGCGATAAATTCATCCCACGTCTCCGGCACCTCAAGACCCAGCTCGTTCATCACCTCTTTGTTGTAGATGACGGCGTTGGCGTTAGTAGCGTAAGGAAGGCCATATGTTCCCTCGTTCTCACCTGGCACGAGCTGGTCAATCATCTCTACATAAGCGGGTTGAATGCGATCAAGTAGTTCAGTGTCAGAATAGTCCTTTAGCAACTCCGCATCAGCCAATTCTCCGTACAGAGCACTACCGGCAATTGATAATAAATCAGGCAAGTCTTCCTTCACAAGTCGAGTACGAAGCACTGTATCGGCGGAAGGTGGTGCATACAATTCCACATTAATGTCCGGATGCTCCTCCTCAAATCTCTCTATCAACGATTCGTAAGTACCAATGCTCTCTGGCTTGTTTGAGAACAACTCCAAATCCACCTTGCCATCCGCACTTTGATCCCCACATCCAGATAGCAATAGACCTGCGCATAAACTGCCAACCACGTACAACCCCAATCGCTTCATCCTTCTCCACCCCTTTTGAGTAAGCGTTTACGTAAATCTATAAAAGTGAGGCAGCCAGTTTCCTGGCTACCAGAGACCCTTATTTCAATACAAAGGTCGTTGCTTCAAATGGTTCCAATTCTACCGTGCCTAACTGCGTCTCTTCCGTCCGTTCCTCTTCACGATTTGTAATGAGTACATCACCAGAACGAGATGCAAACTCCCCAAGTTCTGCTGTTACAGGTTCCTTTGTAAAGTTACAAAGAACAAGGAGTGTCTCATCGCCATTTGTACGCGTATATGCGAAGATTGACTCACTATCTTCTAACAACAAATCAAACTTTCCATAGACTATCGTTTCGTTTTCCTTACGAAGTTGGATTAGGCGCTTGTAGTAATGGAATACAGAATCTTCATCCGACAACGCTTCTTCCGCATTAATCGTACGGTAGTTCGGATTCACATCGAGCCATGGCTGGCCGGTAGTGAAGCCACCGTTCTCTTCAGCCGACCACTGCATCGGTGTTCTTGCATTGTCACGCCCTTTATGGTGAATACGCTCTAGCACTTCTGCCGGGTCGTCTCCATACTGATTCACACGCTCATTATACATATTCAAGGATTCAAGATCTTCGTACTGATCGATCGACTCAAATGCCACGTTCGTCATCCCAAGCTCTTCCCCTTGGTAGATGTATGGCGTTCCTTTCATCATGTGAAGGCATGTTCCAAGCATCTTCGCCGATTTCTTGCGATACTCCCCATCATCACCGAAGCGAGACACCACACGGGGCTGGTCATGGTTATTCCAATACAGACTATTCCATCCTTCTTCTTCAAGCTCGTATTGCCATTTAGATAGGATTTCTTTAAGGTCTGTTAGATTCCACCCGTTCAAGGACCACTTGCCCATTTCGCCGCCATCAACTCCCATGTGCTCAAAGTGGAACACCATGTTCAGTTCATTGCGCTCGTCAGCCGTATAGAGCTTGCCCTCGTCAGGCGTAACCCCAGGCATCTCCCCAACCGTCATCACATCGTAATTAGAGAGCACTTGACGATTCATTTCATTTAAGTACTCATGAATGCGAGGTCCGTTCATAAAGTACGGGCTTCCATCGCCATATTGCTTACCTGGCTGTACTTCTCCATTTGGATAGTCTGGATGCTTCGAGATGAAGTTCACTACGTCCATACGGAAGCCATCAATGCCTTTGTCGAGCCACCATTTCATCATATCGTACACTTCACTACGCACCTCATCATTCTCCCAGTTCAGGTCCGGTTGCTTCTTGGAGAAGATATGAAGGTAGTAGTCGCCCGTTGCTTCATTATATTCCCATGTGGAGCCACTGAACGCTGATTCCCAGTTCGTTGGCGGCTGGCCGTCTTTGCCATCCTTCCAAATGTAATAGTCACGCTTCGGATTATCCTTAGAAGATTTAGATTCAACAAACCATGAATGCTCATCAGACGTATGGTTAACCACAAGGTCCATCACGATTCGAATGTTTCGATTATGGGCTTCAGCCAACAGAACATCGAAGTCTTCCATAGAACCAAATTCATTCATAATGGAACGATAATCACGAATGTCATACCCGTTGTCATCATTAGGAGAATCATACACAGGGGATAACCAGATGACATCAATGCCAAGCTCAGCTAAGTAATCGAGCTTCTCAATGATTCCTTGAAGATCACCAATTCCGTCCCCGTTGCTATCATTAAAGCTTCTCGGATAAATCTGATACACGACACTTTCTTTCCACCATTGTTTTGTCATTTGTTCTTCCTCCCTTATTACGTAAACGTTTACGCTTTCCGCAAAAAAATTTAGTTACGGCTACTCACCGATTTTCTCTCAATCAACACATGAGGCAAGATGCACGACTCAGCACCCTTTCCCCGATTCATCTGTAACACCATCTCAACCGCCTTCTCCCCCATTCGTTGGAATGGCTGAGCGATGGTCGTTAGTGGTGGCACCGACATCTCTGCAAGCTTTAAATTGTCATACCCGACGACAGAAACGTCGCCCGGAATGGATATACCCATTTCATAGGCTGCTGAAAACGCCCCTATTGCAATTTCATCACTCGCGGCAAAGACAGCCGTCATTTCCGGATGGCGCGTTAATAACGTTTTGAACCCCTCTTGTCCTGCTTCATATGTAAAGGACAACTGTTTCTCAATTTGTGATTCTTGGAATGGAAGGCCCGCTTCCATAATGGCTTGCTTAAACCCTTCCATTCGTGGTATCCCCGCTATAAGGTCCTTTTCATTCCCTGAGATCATGCCAAGCTGGGTGTGGCCAGCTTGGATTAAATGACGCGTTGCCGTATAGGCTGCGTGACGGTCATCCACTTTCACATAAGGGAGCGGATATTGAAACGATTGTGTCGAGACAAGAACAACAGGTACTCCCATCCGACTTAGCGCCTTGTAGTAGACGTCTGTTACCTCTTCACTCACGAAGACCAGTCCATCAACACGCTTCTCGCTCAGCAACTGAATGTATTTCAATGTCTTGTCTTCATCAGCCTCCGTGTTACAGACAATCACACTATGCCCTTCCTCACTTGCCTGAGCCTCAATTCCATGAAGCACTTCAGCGGAGAGAAGCCCAGATACACTCGGGAACAACACCCCTATTGTTCCGGTCTTTCTGTTGACGAGCCCTCTAGCTATGGCATTCGGCTGATAGCCGAGATCCTCAATGGCTTGGAGTACTTTTTGTTTCGTCTTCTCCGAGTAGCCAGGTAGATCGTTTAGAACACGGGACACGGTTGCAATGGACACATTCGCTTTATTCGCTACATCTTGGATCGTTGGATTCAACCCTTCACCTCACTTCCAGCCTTTACGTAAGCGTTTACTTTATCTTCTCTTTCACTATAATACGCCCCCTATCACCCGTCAAGCACAATTCGAAACTTTCAAATAACTATCGAATGAGAGAGAAAGAGATTTTTTTCTAATAATCGTAGTAAACCTCAACCATTGATGTACTTCGAGTACAGCCCCTTTCCATTTAGTTGAGTAGCACTATTTAACAACTACTATTCTTGTAATAAACCCAGAGCCGTACTAATATAATGTAAAAGTTTGCAAAAGTTACCGTAAAGGGGACTCATCCATGCTGTCCAAAGTGAAACAAGCTATCTTTCTTAGACGAATTGAAAAAATGCTCGCACGCTACCAGATTACGGTGAAGCACTTCATTCCTGGACGCGTTCGGCTTTCCTCACCATATTGGCAAGGCAACTCAAAGATTGTCCATATTCTCCTCCCTGTTCTCCAGTGTGAAGAACGAATCTATTCTGTTCGTCATACGCCTGAGACAGGGACGATTCTCGTAGAATTTGATTCCTCTAAAGACGTCACGGAAGAGCAAATTGAAACGTGGTTCAACAAGGTTCAGAAAGTACACAACGACGTCATCTCTAAAGAAGTGTTGCTGCCATGATTCAGACTCTAATTGGCCTTGGAGCGTCATTCGCAATTCCAAGTTTAATGAAGCGGCTGAAAGACCAGAAAGTGCAAGTCTTACATGCAATGCCAGGCCGTGTTCGACTCCAGAGTGACCATTGGAAGGACGATCACATTGCCGTCGCCTTGGAGGAACAGTTCTCAACGATTTCTATTGTAAAGAACGTTCGTGCATCAGGGACAACTGGCAGCTTGTTAATTGAATTCACCACTCCCCACCTTACATCACAACAATTCGATGAAGTTGTTCAACTTGCTGTCGATACGTCAACAAGAGCCTATCGCCATGTTGATGCCTCTCTAACGAAATCAATGCGCCATGGCGTGGATTCACTAGACCAACTCATTAAGAAACAAACAGGTGCGAAGACAGATTTAGATTCTCTCATTGTACTTGGGCTACTAGTTAAAGGAACGACAGGATTTGCTACGAACCCAGCTTTCGCAAGTAGCTTGCTGTACTGGGCCTACACGATTCTTAAACGAGAGGATGGTGGTTCTTCGTGAGGACGCATCACGTTATTCATGCACTCCCTGGTCGTACGCGACTAAAGTTGAATACCGATGTGACACCCGAATTAATCGAAGCCATCTATCGTGGAATTCCTGGCGTCTATTCTGCTTCTTATACGACCGAAACAAGATCGCTTCTCGTTCATCACGACCCTCTCCTCCATCCGAACCATCTCACAAAAGTCCTACCTACTAAAGGATTGAATTCGCGGACACACAAGGAAGAATTACTGTTAACGCTTGGCGCCTTCGCCATCGATCTCCTATTCCCATCCAAGAGCTTTGTCGGCTTGAAGGCACTGATTCGTCCAGGTGCACTAGCCAGTTTATACGCATCAACTCCAATCCTCTCTAATGGGACGAAAGGATTGATTGAAGCTCGTAAACCAAACGCGGACACACTCAGCACCACCGCAATCTTGGCTTCCTTACTAAAGGGAAGTCCACAGTCTGCCCTGGTCATCCTCTTCATGTCAACATTAAGTGAAATGATTACCGACCATACAGCACAGCGAACGAGTCGCTATGTTCGTGACATGATGAATCTAGACGTCCCATATGTATGGAAGGTAAATGAACGCGGAAATGAGGAGAAGGTATCGATTCACGACGTGAAATGCGGGGATCAGATTGCCGTCTTTGAAGGGGAGAAAATCTCAGCCGACGGAGTTGTAGAAACCGGCTATGCATCAATTGATGAATCCTCTATTACAGGCGAGTACGTACCAAAGGATGTCACGATTGGAGAGCCTGTCTATGCAGGTACCATTCTTAAATCCGGCAACATTCGCCTGACAGTCGACAAGGTTGGAGCGGATACCGCCGTCTCCCAAATCGTTCAGTTGATTGAAGATGCACAGACGAAGAAGGCTCCGATTCAGACTCACGCCGATCAACTTTCTGAGCGGCTTGTTCCTGTATCATTTGGTCTCGCTGCTATGATTTATTTAGTAACCGGCAGTTGGGAACGAGTGTTGAACATGCTCGTCATCGATTTCGTCTGTGGCATTAAGCTCTCCACTGCGACCGCCATCTCTGCCTCCATCGGCAAGGCTGCCCGTCAAGGCGCCTTAATAAAGGGTGGCGAATTCGTCGAGAAGCTAGCCAGCATTGATACGACAATCTTAGATAAGACGGGGACGATTACAAGAGGCAAGCCGGTTGTAAAGAAGGTCATTCCTTATAACGGTTACTCAGAACGAGAACTCCTCCGCTATGTAGCCTCAGCAGAAGAGCATTCTTCACATCCGATTGCGGAAGCCATGGTCAATCTAGCTCGTGAATGGAAGCTAGACATCCCAGAACACGACCACGACCAGCTACAACAAATCGTTGGACATGGAGTGAAAGCCACCGTGTCAGAGAAGACTGTGCTGGTCGGGAACAAGAAACTGTTGCTCCGAGAGAAGGTCGAGGCAAACGGATTAAAGTTTGTGGATAAATTATCCAAAAGCGGGAATACGGTCTATGTAGCCCTTGATGGACAAGTAGCTGGAGTGATTGTAATTGACGACGCGATTCGCACCGGTATGAAGCGAACGGTCAATCAACTTCGAAGACAAGGTGTGGATGAAGTTGTGATGGTTACGGGTGACCGTGAGCATATCGCCAAGGACGTGCATCACGAACTTCAACTTGATGCTTACTATGCAGAAGTCCTTCCCCACGAAAAAGCCGACTACGTTCGACGGTATAAGAAAGGTGGTCATTCCGTAATGATGGTCGGCGATGGCATCAATGACGCACCTGCACTCGCCTATGCAGATGTCGGCGTCACCTTAGGTGGGAAACGAACGGATATTGCGGTTGAAGCAAGCGACGTGGTCCTTACCTCCGACAACCCTATCCTGTTATCCGATGTCATTCATTTATCAAAGCGAACCATGCAAACCATTCATCAGAACTTTACGATTACGATTGCCATCAACAGCGCAGCCATCCTGCTTGGAGCGTTTGGAACGATTGCTCCGATTGTCGGGGCAGCCATTCATAATGCCGCTACGATTGGCGTAGTGTTAAACAGTACGAAATTATTGTTGAAAGAGGAGCGAGGACAATGGGAGGAACCTTTGCCATCATCCACGACATACCTGGTCGACTCCGCTTAAACGTACCAGCCTTGTATGACAAGCAAGAATATGATCAAATTGGAGATTTATTCTCCTCAATTAAAGGCATTGTAAGCGTTCGAATCGAACCTATTATTCAATCGATGATTATTTATTACAACGAAGAAGTCATCCACAAGAGATCCATTCTACGCTTTGTGAGCTTGTTCTTTAAGCAGACGAAGTTTGACCCGCTTGATAATATCATGGTCAACATTAATCCAAGCCAGCGCAAGGACTTGCTTCGCTCACTTGTAACGGGCTTTCTTCTTCTCCTCGCCTACTTGAACAAGTCATCAGGCAAGGTACCTGGAATGCTTGATTATGCCGTCGTCATCTCAACGGCGTATACGGTATTGTCACACGGAGAGAACAAGCTACGACATCCTGATGTTATTACAGGGATTGTCAGCATGCTGTCACTCGGAACAGGCAATATTCTTCATGTTGCCATGGTCACTTGGGCTGTGAACGTTATTGAATTGTTTAACGATGCAAATAAGAGCAAATTGCTTTTATAACATATATCTTAAAATTCTAGGAGGAATGAAGTTATGGTTATGAATAAAGATTTTCTAATGGGGTTTGTATCAGGAACAGTTGTAGGAGCAGTTGGTTATCGCTTATATGAGCAGAATCAAGGCCAACTGTCCCAACTGATTCAGAACCCAGGACTAGGAAACCAAGCACAGAGCTCTCTTCAATCTGTACCGAATCAGAATCTCACGGTAGAAGACCTCGTCGCTCAGAAGGAACGCTTGGAAGATTTGATTGCAGAACAAAAAGTAAACAACCAATAAGAGGTGACACGTTGAGCAAGAACACCATTTATATCGGTTACTACAAAGGCAAGACTGAAGTTGAAGCAGTAGGTTTATGGCATCAAGGGGCTTGGGACGTCTTTCTAGCTGAGAACGACGTCCCAAACCGAGATCAGCATTTATTTAAAGCTACTTCGTTAGATGAAGCGTACGACCATTTCTATGATTGGGTCGACGCTCATCTCCCGAAAGCACAGTGAAAATCGCCAGAGAGATTTGGCGATTTTCTCTTATTCATGCAACCAATCATAATAAGGGTTATCCCGGTCATTATGAACCTGATGGCGCACTAACCTTCTAAATTCCTCTCTTACCGCCCCGTAAAAATACGGCATGAATCCACTCTTCACCTTCCCAATCATCCACACATACAGGCACGGCTTCAACACTTCAATAATGGAGTCTTCATAATCGTAAAGGTCCCCATACAGACGAACTTCTGCATAGGCTGTGACCACCCGCTTCCACGCTTCCTCAATCTCACATAGCGTCAAGTAGGGTTGAGCGACCTTCGCAAATGAACGAGGTATGTGGGAAGGCAAATAGGTAAGATTGAACGCATTCGCTTCCCTTACGATATTCTCTTTATTAGGGTTTGTTTCTTTGTGTATTCTTTCTGTTTCCACGGTGCGTAGCACTCTTGAAGCCTGTTGTCTCAACGGTTCCCCCCTTGTCCATACCGTGTCTTTAACGGTGTCAGGTAGGGTGTCATCCTTCTCCACATGGTTTCGATAAGGTTGAATGACGAGCAGATTCACACCCCTCTTCCCATTCGCCCGGACCGTCTCTACCCGTGTAAGTAAACCAAGCTCCACGAAACGTCGAATGGAGCGTACGACCGTACTCCGACTTTTCTTCGTTCCCTTCATAATTGTCTCTACCTTCGCATACGATACACCCGGGAATTTAACAGAATGACGCCATATAAACCTTAAGACCTCGTAATTCCCTTCCGATAATTCGTACTTCCACCTTTGCACGAACCCTCTCACTCGTTCATCCATCTCTTTTTTCGTACGAAACGTCTGATACTCTCTTAACTCGGAGCGATACATCCCTACCACCTCTTCCGTTTATGACTATAATCGTCATAAGAAGAGAGTTTGGGGGCTTAAGTGCTACATCTCGCCCAAGTTACACGCGTGCTGAAGCCGCTCGGTACTGTCCTAGGAACACCGGAGTATGAGGAAATCAAACACAACATTGCAATCGTGAAATTCCCAGAGCACCTTCCCCATGCATGTAGCCTATTTGCATAAACCGACTTATTTCTAGTTGTAAAGCGTAATTATTACTATTTACAAATCGTAATCATTACTATAGAATAGTCCTGGTATAAAGGAGGAGAAACAATGGTTAAAAAATTCTTAGGCATTATTAGTGTAGTTGCTTTACTGTTCATTATGACTGCTTGTGGAGAAGAAGAGTCAAGCAGCAGTGAAGAAGTGAAAGAATCAGAGGCTGTATCCGATTCGTCCGGAGGTTCAGATGAATCCTCTAAATCAGAAGAGCAGAGTGAACACAATCATGACCATGATCACGACCATAGCCATGCACATGATGAAGAAGCACAACGCATTTATGATGGTTACTTTGAAGATGATCAAGTGAAGGATCGTCAACTATCTGATTGGGCAGGAGATTGGCAATCCGTATACCCACACCTTCAGGATGGGACACTCGATGAAGTTTTCTCTCATAAGGCTGAAGATGACAGTGATAGGACAGCAGAAGAATATAAAGAGTATTATAAAGTTGGCTATGAGACAGATGTGGAACGTATTGTCATTGAAGACAATAACGTAACGTTCTTCGAAAATGGCGAAGAGTCTACTGGGGAGTATAATTACAATGGATATGAAATACTTACCTACGAAGCGGGAAATAGAGGGGTACGTTACATATTTAAGCTAACTGAAGAGTCTCAAGACCTCCCTCAATATATCCAATTTAGTGACCACAGCATCAATCCAACCGATGCGGACCACTATCACCTGTACTGGGGCAATGACCGTGAAGCGCTATTGGATGAAGTCACAAACTGGCCAACCTATTATCCATCAGAAATGGACGGTCATGAAATCGCACATGAGATGATGAAGCATTAAGGGTCACTGACCCTATATAATCATGACCATTACTTCATAAATAAGCTGAGGACCGATTTTGGTCTTCAGCTTATTTTAGATTTGTAGAATATTTTTTGTACCTGGCCCAGAAGTTCGATTACCTATGTCACAACTCAATTATGGGGTTGCCTTACACTTATGAAAGAAGCAACTGGTCTCCCAGCCGCTTCTTCCCTATCCATTCATTTCGTTCGTTGTCGGTCGTTGATGATATACCCCACTCCGGACACGCTTTCGAACCGTTACAAACAATCCAATCGCAACGAGTGCCTCCGCTACTGGAACAGACAACCACACACCAGAAATGCCGAACCCTTTAGGCAGAATCCAAAGGAAGAAAAGCATGAGGATAAAGCTTCTTAGCACAATGATGAAGATAGATGGTCGAATCTGGCCAATCGATTGGAAATACGTCATATAAATAAAGTTAAAGCCCATGAACAGATAGGCGATAAAGAAAAGACGAATCCCTTGTATCGCTAGGTCTTTAATTGCTTGTGACTCGAGTCCAAATAACGTAATCAGAAGCGGTGCAGCCAACAGACCGATTGCAAAGAGGCTGACACCTAGGATGAGTGCTGCCCGTTCACCAATCTCAACGCTTCGTTTAATTCGATCGCTTTGCCGAGCGCCGTAATAGAAGCTAATCATTGGTTGTAAGGCAGATTCAATGCCAAAGAAAGATAAGAACATAAACCCATGCAAGTAGTTAATGACAGAAAAGGCAGCCACACCTTCTGTTCCAGCTAATCCTACTACAGCAAGGTTGTATCCGGTCACAAAGACAAGCATTCCCATTTCTGCAAGGTAACTTGGGAAGCCAATTGAGAAAATACTGCGTAACGACTTCCACGACCAGCGAAACGCGAACGCCCTTAACTTTGTCCCCTTCTTCATGAAGTGCGTCAGGATTACAAGTAGACCAATCCCTTCGGCAATCACAGTCCCAATTGCGGCACCCTTCACACCAAGTTCAAGAACGAATATCATGTAGTAGTTTAACCCAATATTTGAAACCGCCGTTACAGCAAGAGAAATCATAGATAGCCTCGGACTTCCATCGTTCCGAACGAAGATACTAATCAACTGCTGCAAAGCCATCAGCCAACCAAATAGGAACATAATGGCTAAATAATCAATTACGTAAGGGAGCGTATCTTCATTTGCCCCTAATATACCCGCAATTTCCCCCACATTGAAGTACCCGACCCCACCAATTAGTAGTACGAGCACAACGGTAGTGAACACGGACAAGGAAAAGACACTCCTCGCTTCCGTATCTGCTCCTGAACCTACGTGCATGGAATAGAGCGTACCCCCACCGATTCCAATCCATAGCGAGATCGATAGGAGCAAGGAGAAGACAGGCATCGCAAGGTTCACACT
Source organism: Pontibacillus halophilus JSM 076056 = DSM 19796 (assembly GCF_000425205.1). GTDB lineage: Bacteria > Bacillota > Bacilli > Bacillales > BH030062 > Pontibacillus_A > Pontibacillus_A halophilus. Next base: position 123,374 of record NZ_AULI01000011.1, read on the forward strand.
CCCGAGCGCTACAGAGCCAACTCCGTTACCAACGAAAATCCCATCAATTAAGATGTTCACTGACATAAGCATTAGTCCGAATAATGAAGGGATAAAGTAGTGGAAAAACACGCGACGAACGGGTTGATTTCTTAATAGATCGTGTGTCTCATTCATGATGGATGGCCTCCTAAATAACTTGATAAGGCTAAGTGTAAACCTTCAAGCTACTTGAAGGTCAATACCATTTAGCGAGAAATCCGAACCGCTATAACCGTTACATAGTCCTCTGGGTCTAGAACAATTGAGTCGTCCAACATCGCGATTTCAATCAGCGGTCCAATCCGCTCATAAGCTTCTCTTTCCAGTTCATGCAGTAACGTATCATAGCCTTCTTTAATGGATGCATAAGAACCTTTATAAGGGTAACAGGCATACCACCCTTCTTCTAAATACGCCTGCTCCTCCTTCCACGCTTCTCCATGGTGTAGTTCGAACACACCCTTATACTTCAAGCGCGTCCGTCCATCCAAGCTGGCCTCATCAACCATCGTTCCAATATCACCAGAGAAAAAGCCGTTGTATTCCATGGATGGGGACGACAACTGCTCCATCTCCTGCACGTACAAATCTCCAAGTTCATCAATCAAGTCAATGGGCTCATTATAGTATAGAAAGGTAATAGGACGTCTCGGATAGTACTTGATGAATAGGCCAGGCTCTTCAACTAGCTCCAATCCCTCATCTATAGTTGAGAGTTTCCCCTCAATTTTCATGGCCACCCGCTTCATCCGCTGGATTTCCTCCTGCACTTCTTGAAGCTTCTTCTCCAATAACACCTTTGTATTTTGAGGAGTGCGTTGATCCAACTGCGCTTTTATATCTTTCAACGTGAAGCCGTTCTTACGTAGAAAGATAATCGTATCGAGCACCACGAACTGATCAACCGAGTAGTACCGGTATTGATTCTCAGGGTCTGTTTCTGACGGCTGAAAGAGACCGATTTCATCGTAATACCTAAGCGTCGATTGTGGAATCATGAATAACTTTGAGACTTCTCCCACTTTAAACTGCCGTTTCATTCTCTTCACTCCTTATATGTACGTTCTAAAGGAATTCTGCGTCGTTCCATTCTGCATGTCGTACACCTAGCTGCTCAAACGGGAGGTCCTCTTCGCTCATTTGCACAAATGCAACCAGTTTCACTTGCTCTAACAACAATTCCCAAGCCGCGGCTTGAATGGTATCCAGTATGGCATGAGCAACGGGAGGGAATTGTTCCGCAAATCGATCATAATGCGTAAACACCAACAGGATTCCCCCTCCTTCAGCTTCTAGTTCAGTCAAGCAATCATGCAGTGCATGTAGGTTGTTGCCATAATAGTCCGGGAAATGAAGGGTAGTGGCTAAATCTCTATGGTAGTTACACTCATCCCAAAGCCTACAGTCAAACGTGTAGACAGTAAATCCCTCATTCATAAGTTCTTCCTGATAGCGATGCAGGACCTGATTTTCACGATACTTCTTTACCGAACCAGTCAACATAAGTTGCTTCCATGTATCCATTTCATCACCTTCCTCCACTATAGCATCCCACGGATCCGAATTCGTTTTCACACGCAGAAAATGCCAGGCCCTTTACTGAACCTGGCATTCCTCTTATTGCGATGGAAGCGTCTCATCTAACCTTGTTGCAGCAACCACCCCAGCAAGGAATGGAAGCAACGCGACAAGTCCGATTGCCCATTCAACGCTTAATAAATCGGTGAGTAGACCGGCGAATAGTGCACCGAATGCATACCCACTGTCTCGCCAAAAGCGATAAACACCCATGGCTGAAGCACGCCAAGCTGGGCCTGCGACGTCGCTAATCGACGCTTGCAACGTCGGGTACACCATGGCGGTCCCGAGCCCTAATAGAACGGCGGCAATCACCCATAAGCTGTACCCATTCACAGTTAAGACCATCCATAACGAAAACGCTTGAAGCCACATCCCTCCAACAATGAGCTTCTTCCTTCCTATGCGGTCGCTTATGGTGCCCGTGAAGAGCTGGAAGAAGCCCCAAGCAGCGGGATACACCGCCACTATCAGGCCAATCTCGCTTACAGATAGTCCGACTCCTGTAAAGAACAGCGGGAAGAGCCCCCAAGCCATACCATCTTTAAGGTTCGTGCTTAAGCCGGCGAACGTATTGCTCGACAAGTTTTTATTCCCATACGTTGTGAGCTTGAACACCTCTCGGGCTGGCTTTTTCTCCTCACTCTTAGTGGACAACTGCGCTTGAGCTTTCATATGAGCGCTCGTATCCGTGATGAATAGCGATAATAAGAAGCCAATGACCACGATGACAATGCCTACATAGAATGGTTCAGGGCGATTCGAGAAATTTGTCGCAATTAACCCTGATAAAGCCGCCATTGCCGCGACCCCGATATAGCCAGCGAACTCATTCATTCCCACCGCAAAGCCTCTTTCTGCCGGCTTTGCCAAGTCTATCTTCATGTTCACTGTCATCGACCAAGCAAGACCTTGATTCAAGCCAAGGAAGATGTTCGCAACGACGACCATCCACCACGCATCTGCGAAAATGACGAGCAATGGCACAACAATTCCGAAGCCCCAGCCAATTAGAAGCACCTTTTTCCTACCTAATCGATCGGCGATGGCACCTGCAAAGTAATTGACGATGGCTTTCGAGAAGCCAAAGCTAATAATAAAGGATAAGGCCGCACTAGCAGAGGCTAATCCAAAGTCTTCCTCTCCGATGACAGGAAGAACAGTTCGCTCTAACCCGACCATGGAACCTACGAAGAAATTTGTTAACACGAGCATGATAAAATTTAACAGGTTTTCCTTTATACCAATTTGTACTGATTTCACTTCATCTACCTCCCGCACAATAAACCCCGTTGGGTATATTGTATCAAAAGGCAATCGATTCTATCCACATAAAAAACCAGACCTGCTAAAAGGTCTGGTTACAAAGATTTAACCTATGAAATGAATGACATAACCGCCAACGACACCAAGGATCACAATCATCCACGCGGGCACCTTCCACATGTTTAAGAGCGCAAATAAGATTGCACCTAATGCGAAATCAGAAGCATCCAAGATTGAGCTTTTGAGGACGGGGTCGTAGAATGCAGCAAGGAGAATTCCAACCACACTTGCATTCACACCCATAAGGACACCTTGGAATGATTTCTTCTGGCGTAAGGTATTTAGGAACGGCAACGCCGCAATGATGAGTAAGAATGATGGCAAGAACATGCCAACTGTCGCTACGATTGCGCCAATTACACCTTCCATCATTGTTCCCAAGTAACTGGAGAACGTGAAGAGCGGTCCAGGTACGGCTTGCGCCATCCCATACCCCGCAAGGAATTCATCTGGTGAGAGGAACCCTTGTGGCACCACTTCACGCTCGAGCATCGGCAAGACGACGTGGCCCCCGCCGAATACAAGAGAACCAACACGGAAGAAGATATCGAAGATTGTTAACAACGGATGTTCAACGAAGCGGGTCACAATGGGTAAGGATACGAGCAATAAGATCAGTACACTAAGAGAAGTGATTCCCGCTTTCTTCGAGATAGAAATTTCAAATGGCTGCACCTTCGTCTCTGCTTTATCTTTGAAGAGCCAAAGTCCAACAAGTCCTGCCGTTAGAATGATTAAGATTTGCACCCAAGCGGATGGGAATAAGAGCATAACGGTCGCTGCCACAAGAGCGAACGCCTTTCGCGTCAGATCTGGTGTTAACTTCTTGCCAAGTCCGATTAACGCATGCAAGACAACAGCTGCTGCGACGACCTTCAAGCTGTGGATAAATATCGCATCATCAAGCGTTAGTGTCTGGTACAACATGGCGAAGACGACAAGTACAAGAATAGATGGCACAGTAAATCCGAACCATGAGACAAGTCCTCCGAGTATGCCACCACGGAGCATCCCGATTGAAATTCCAACCTGGGAACTAGCCGGTCCAGGGAGGAACTGACACAACGCAATGATGTCTGCATAGGTCTTGTCATCGAGCCATTTGCGACGGTCGATGTATTCATCTTTGAAATAAGCTAAGTGAGCAACAGGCCCACCGAATGATGTTAAGCCAAGCTTAGTTGACGCTAGTAAGATTTCTAGTAACGTCTTTAGTTTCTGCAATGGTCTCCCTCTCTTCTATTTGATTTCTTTGAACAGCTCGTACGCTTTTGCACGCGCTTCAACGAGCACCTCTTCCCCTTTGTCAGTGGAGCGGTAGTACTTACGGATTTTCCCGTCTACGTTCACTTCTTCTTTAGATAAGAGTCCGTCCACCTCCATGTTGTGAAGAATGGGATAGAGCGTCCCCGGGCTTATGTCGTACCCATGCTCCCGAAGCTCCTCCAACATCCACGTTCCATAAATCGGCTCTTCGCCCGCATGATGAAGAATGTGAATGTGGATGAAGCCATGGAATAACTTCCGTAACACCTTGTTATCCAAGCTTGTACTCCTCTCGTTATCGAGTTTCGTTATCGAACTCCGATAACGATTATAGAGGATGGTTTCATGTCATGCAATCGTCAAAAGTTTAAGAGTTTGTAAAGACGCTTTTTCAGTTATAAAGTGATTGACATTCCCTATATGTTCCTGTAAATTACTCAATGTACGAACAATTATTAAAGTAAGCAATTTCAATATTCGCTTTTTAGGAGTGTTCACCATGGAAAATGTATTTGATTACGAAGATATTCAACTAATTCCCGCGAAATGTGTCGTAAACAGTCGTTCAGAATGTGATACGTCCATTACACTAGGCGGTTATACATTTAAGCTTCCAGTTGTCCCAGCTAACATGCAGACCATTATCGACGAGAAGATTGCGACTTTCTTAGCCGAAAGAGGTTACTTCTATGTCATGCACCGCTTCGAACCAGAGACGCGCGTTGATTTCATTAAAGAAATGCAAAGTCGTGGATTGATTGCATCCATTAGTGTAGGCGTTAAAGAAGAAGAGTACGACTTTGTTAAACAATTGGCAGAAGCACGCCTTGTTCCTGAATTCATTACAATCGACATTGCGCACGGCCACTCCAACGCCGTCATCTCTATGATTCAGCATATTAAAGAATACTTGCCAAGTAGCTTCGTCATTGCAGGGAACGTCGGCACACCTGAAGCCGTACGTGAACTTGAGAACGCAGGCGCAGACGCTACGAAAGTCGGCATCGGCCCTGGTAAAGTGTGCATCACAAAGATTAAAACCGGATTCGGCACAGGCGGCTGGCAGCTCGCAGCGCTTCGCTGGTGTGCGAAAGCTGCTTCTAAACCAATTATCGCAGACGGTGGGATCCGTACACACGGAGATATCGCGAAGTCCATCCGCTTTGGTGCATCCATGGTCATGATTGGCTCCCTATTCGCTGGGCACGAAGAATCTCCAGGCGAAACAACAGAAGTCGACGGCAGACTCGTAAAAGAATACTTCGGATCCGCATCCGAATTCCAAAAAGGTGAAAAGAAAAACGTAGAAGGCAAGAAAATGTACGTAGAACACAAAGGAAACCTAGCCGACACTCTTACAGAAATGGAACAAGACCTTCAATCTGCTATCTCTTATGCAGGTGGAACGAAGCTTGAAACCATCCGTACAGTCGACTACGTAGTCGTGAAGAACTCCATCTTTAACGGCGATAAAGTCTATTAAGAAGAAAAGACGAGCCCATTGCGGCTCGTCTTTTTTGTGGGACGGGGGGACAGGTTATTTGTCCCACCCCTATCATGAGTGCGCCCGGGACGATGAACCTGTCCCTCTGTCCCCCATCGTTTTTGGAATAAGCCCTGCAATACCGAATATATATCTTCAAATGCTTATTTTTTTGGGAGGGCTTACAGATGAAGCTGTTCTTGAAGATTACGGTATATGTAGTTTCTGCTTTCATCTTATTCATGGTAGGTTTCGGAATTGGTATGAGTGGAAATAAGGCAATCATTGATGAGAAGAAGATGACCATATCAGAATTGGATGAAGAAATTGAAGGGTTGCAGAAAAATAAATCACAAGCTGAGGAAGAGCTAGAGTCACTCTCAAAGGACAAGACGGATACAGAAGCACTCATTTCTAAGAAAGATGAGACTGCTGAGCAGCTGGCAGAATTAGAAGCAAAACTCGCTGATGTGCAAGCTACCCTTGATAAAGAATTAGAAGAAGGTCGTAAAGAAGCAGATGAGAAACTAGCTGATTTAACTGCGCAAATCGAGGAGAAGCAAGGAGAGCTGAATACTGTAACAGAGGCACTCTCTGTCGCACAAGGAAAGCTACAAGAAACAGGAGACGACCCTATCGAACTATCTGCCGGTTACTATACAGTAGGTACAGATCTGCCTTCCGGAAGATATACGGCTACCCCAATCGGAGAAGGGAGCAACTTATTCGTAAACGATGGCCTAAAGGTGAATACCATTCTCGGAGACGGCACGTGGGGAGAACCTTCCTACACCTTCTCTGTATCAGAAGGAGACACCATCCAAACAGAAGCTAGAATACTGCTAACACCAGTAGAGTAATGGTATGGGGGACGGGTTCATGCTTACATGTGTCAAACGAGAAATTTGTCCCCATCCTACCTATTTATGTTAAATTATGTAGTGGATTCGCCCATCACCTTACTTAATTTACAGAAAGAAGGAGTGCCCACTACTGTATACTTATCGTTTCTACAATGTCTTCTCAACGAAAGCTTCACCGATTGTCGACGACACGAACCGCACGATAGGTTCCGTTGCGAGATACTACGAAAGCTCCAGTAAGAGAATCGTAGATAAGCTACTAAAAGGACGAATATTTGTGAATTACCAAGTGACTGATGCTAACCAGCAAGTTGTTTTCTTATCAAAGAAAGCTACAAATCCATTCAATAGAAGACAATACCACCTCTCCTACTTTAAGAACAATGAAGAACACAACGTCCATCTTATTGACCAGAAGACCTTTGACCTCGGTGAAACCACGACGTTTGATTACAACGGTGGCACGTATGAGCTGATTAAGCAGCCTCTCGAGAAAGCCATCATTAAGAAGGATGGCACCCTTGTCGCAGAATGGGATAACACGATGTCGGTTCCCTCTAAAGCTCACTTTGAACTAAGAGATGAGGACTATAAAGAGGATGAACTATTCTTCTTGGGCGTATTTCACACCTATTTCCACGCTGGATGAGGAAAGGATACAATCCTTTCCAACATCCACCTTCTATTCACCCTCACCGAGCATACGAATGGTAGAAGAACTGGACAATTCCCCTTTCCAACTCATCAATATACCTAGAATAAGAGACAGGCTGTGCGTAAATAACATCTTCATTGACTTGATCATAGTCGATATGCCACACAAAATCTGGTGTTGGCAATAAGAAGATAACTTGTTCCATGACTGACTGGTCTTCAACATAGTTAGAATGCATGAACGAAAGGTTATCAAGCTCTTGACTGTTTTGAAGGAACGCTTTCGCAAATGCACGCATTGTCAAATCAGCAGCATCATCCTTTACTAAAGCTTCTAGCACCGAAGGGTCTGTGGTATGAATGTCATCAAAGTCTGAACTCGATAATTGAAGAGGGTTCACCTCAATCCCCTCTTGCTCCAATTCATTGCCGCTACCAGTCGAGAAGAAATCCTTTACTAATTCTCCAAACGGATGAGTTATTGTAGTATAACGAAACTTATGTAACTTGCCTTCTACCCGCTGAATCAGTACTTGCTCATGACTCGTATAGTGAAGGAGCAGCACACTTCTGTCCCGCATCCGAACGGCACGAGCCTTTCTCTCTGCTTGAACTAAGTCTTGCACCAAAGCTTTAACATCTTCACGTACCTCTCCATCATCGTCAATCGCCCAGAAACCTTTCTGTGCTAATGAAGAAGAAGCTTCTTGAATAAACCGATTAAGTTCTTCTTCATTCGTAAGTAAACTCTGTTCATTCAGAATTTGACTCGCAAGGTCTTCGTAACCCGTCAGAATGAACGTAGCTACTAGTTCGTTGGTTGTTAGAGTTAAGTTGACTTCATTTGTCTTTGCCACTATAACCACTCCATTTCTTATTCTTTACTCACCAAACGTTATAATAAAGCCACTCGCCATCCATACGATATAGGCTACAAATAGAAGGGCAAGTAACTTATTAACGACGTAAGGTAATACCGAAAGCTCTAGTTGGATTCTGTAATTTACGTTGCTTGTTATTAATGCGACATATTTATACACATAATCGTGCACCGTTTGAGCTTCCCCATAAACATTAAGTTCATAACTATATATGATTGCCGGATGTAGAAGGAGAGACACAGTTGCCAACACCCCATTAAAAACAAAAATTACTAAGATAATCGTACTTGGAAATGGAACGATGGGGATAAAGATACAAGAAAAAAGAGTTAGAGCAACAACACATATCCCCATTCCCCAGATTTCTTTCGGTTCCTTCCAATTTATATGAATTTTTTTATTTCTATTAGGACTTGGCTTAAAAAGGGCTATTATGGTTCCAAAAGCGATAAACAACACAGAAAAAAACAAAAGGATGTAGATCGTATTAATGCTTCCCTCTTCCCAATCATCAATATTCACAATAGTCCCCATGAAAAATACAAGAAAATATAAATGTACTTTAAAGAAAAATCTAGTAGCTCTCTTGAAGCTAATTTTTTTATTTCTTAGATTTACTTGAGCTTTTTCTACCAAAAGAGCACAACCCCTCAACAATTAATTAAAGAAATTAGACATCAATCCCCCCTTAACATCATCTATTTTTTCACTCACATTTTCTGCAAAGTTGTCAGCAGTTGTTTAAATGTTTTAAATCCTTCATCAATATAACTTCCTACGGCCGCTCCTACTAATCCTCCAATTATGGTGCCGACTCATGAATTTATTATCGTACCAACCTCACACCAGCTGTAGTTAATCAAGCTCCCCCAGCATCATTACGTAGAACAATTATACTGCCCTGCTCATATTGAAAGGGAGTAATATCAAACATTTATCTATTGCTAATATGCTGACTTTGTAATGTAAGGGATTTTTCAGTTTGTCTTTATATTGAGTGATGGCTAACCAAATATCCCTGCGTAAAAGAACGTTTGAAATGTCCAAATAATAAAAAATAATACGGCTAGTACTTTATTTAAAATTAATGGGAGTTCCGCTAGTTCTCTCTGAACATAGTAGTTGATGCTAGAAGTAAATATAGCAAAGTATTTAAAGGCATAATCTAAGATTGTGGTCTGGTCTTTCTCGAACACATTAGCCTCATATAGATAGATAATTGCTGGTTGCATAATGATACTTAGAAATACCACTATTCCATTAAAAAGAAAGACTGAAAATAGAATTCCACTAGGCAACGGCATCATCGTCATGTAACTAAAAGATAATAAGATAAACACCATTATTGGCAAAGCTAGTCCAACAGCTTCTTTCTTATTCCTCAAATTAAATTCATGTTTAGCTCTAGGACGATTCTTAGGAGTGAACACTGTGAAGAATGAGAACAGAACAATTAAAAATTCTGATACCATTACAAAAGCTAGGAAATAATCTTCTCCAACTTGCTCTTTATTTACCTGCCAGGATGGACGATTTATTACAATAAAGGTCAAGAAAATGAAGAAAATCAAGTGCATATTACGTAGATAGACCAGCCATAATAATTTCTTATTGTAAGTACTTTCATTCTTATCAATGAAGTCTAGGGATGCTTTTATGCTGGTCACCTCTATTCTCGCAATCTATATGTTTGAATTTGATTATAAACCTGAGTCAAATTTGCAATCTAAACTGTTCCCTTTCCCCTCATAACAAAGTGTTCTTATGTACATTGAGAAATGCGTCGAAATCTGATGTACTCCCGGTAAATCCTCAATAATCGTTGAATCAGTAATTACTCACGACTCCATCTTCTTGAATGAACTAATTAAGTTCTCCTTCATACTTAAAGGAACTCTGTTCATTCAGAATTTGACTCGCAAGGTCTTCGTAACCCGTCAGAATGAACGTAGCTACTAGTTCGTTGGTTGTTAGAGTGATAGGTAATTGTTCCGTCATAGTGATACCCCCTACTAAAATATCGTTAATCTCACCAATTCATATTAAATCAAGATATTTCCAATGTTTACGAATCAAATATCCCCATGAAAAAGAGTGTGTGAAACATCCAAATAATCGCAAATATCAAAGCTAAAAATTTGTTCAATAAGAATGGCAGTTCCGACAACTCCCTTTGAACATAGTAATTAATAGATGAAACAAATATAGCAATGTATTTAAAGGTAAAATCCAATACTGAGTGCTGGTCTTTCTCGAAGACATTGACTTCGTACAAATAGATAATTAGAGGATGGATAATCAAGCTCAGGAATACGAAAATTCCATTGAAAAGGAAGACAAGACTTAATAATGCACTAGGGAAATCCATCATAGTAGTATAGCTGAAAGAAATTAACACACATACCAAAGTGGCTAATAGAAACCCAATAACCTCATTCTTGTTACGAAAGTTGAATGTATGTTTAGTTCTAACACGTTTCTTTGGAGTGAACTTGGTTAATATTGAGAAAAGGATAATAAGAATTTCCGATACGGTCACAAAGGTTAGTAAATACTCTTCTCCCGTTGGGTCCCCATCTGTCTGCCAGGATGATTGGTTTATATAGATGAAGGCCAAGAAAGCAAAGAAAATTATGTGCATATTACGTAGATAGATTAGCCATAACTTTTCCTTGTTGTAGGTGTTATCTTTATTGCGGATTTTGTCATATTTATAGAATTCATCTGTTTTCGCTTTAATATTAATCACCTCAAAACTCTACTAATTAAAAAAATTCGAAATAAATTTCCCCGTTTTTTCAAAAGTGTCTTCAACAAAGTTAACTGCAGTTCCACCGGCATTTTCCACAAATTCACCAACCTCTTCGCCTGCGTTTTTTATTTTGTCGTCTAAGCCTATAGCCAAAGCTGTACCAATCGTTGCTCCTGCAACTCCACCTATCATAGCTCCCACTCCAGGTATAGGAATTGCATTTCCCGCCATCATCCCCATCGTCGTCATTCCAGCAATCCCTACATCAGTACCAATACCAGCAGCAAATCGCCCTACCTTTTCTCCAACTGTCCTATTCTTACTTTCTTCACTGAAAAGCTCGTTACTGTTTGTAGTTGCAGAAAACACTATAGATGCATACGGGAGTCTTTTAATAATTTTTTTCAGACCATCAACTGTAGTGAATTGCTTTGCGGTCTTATTTAAATCAGGATTTAATTTATATTCCTTCAAAGCGTTTTTGTCCCAAGCTATAACTGTGGAATATGATTCACTAATTTTCCCAAAGGAAATCCTAGTCGCTCTACCATTTAAATTAGTTAACTCTCTGAGTACACCACTTGGAGCATTCCCATATTTCTTTAAATATGTTTTTAGAAAAGGGATTTTTTCACCGGTTTTAAGCAACTTATACGTTAAACTAGCTAATTTCGATTCATATTGTGTTTTGCAAGAGAAAAGTACATAATAATGCAATGAAAAATACATAAGCTTGCCAGCCGATATTTTTAGTAGTTTTGTCTGGATAATGCATGGCTAACCCGGTAGCTATCTCCTGAAAATGTAAGTACATGAGCGTGGTGTATGACACGATCAACTAAAGCTGCTGTTAGCCTCGAGTCTACAAATATTCGATTCCACTGACTAAATTCCAAATTTGAAGTGATAATGATGCTCTTCTGCTCGTACCAATCGGTGATGAGTTGAAATAGAAGCTCGGCTCCTTCTTTACTGAATGGAATGTATCCCATCTCATCTAAAAT